>CAYGZI010000012.1:0-22639 GCA_964354245.1 uncultured Planctomycetaceae bacterium | reverse complement strand
GTCAACACGGTCCCCGACCGGTGTACCATCGAGATCGACCGCCGGCTGGCCGGGCGCGAAGAGCCCGGGCCGGCCCAACGCCACGTGATCGAATACCTCCAGCGCGAATGTGACGCGGCGGCCTGGCTGGAGCACGAGCCGCCTTTTATGAGCGGGCTGCCGCTGGACAACGACGCCAATGGGCCGCTGGCCGCGCGCCTGGCTTCGGCGGCATGTGAGGTGGCGGGCCAAAGCCGTCAGGTCGGCGTCCCCTATGCCACGGATGCGGCCGCTTTGGCGGCGGCAGGGGTCCCGGCGGTCGTGTTCGGGCCGGGGTCGATCGCGCAGGCCCACACGGCGGACGAGTGGATCGACCTGGACGAAGTCCACCAGGCGGCGGAGGTTTACTACCGGTTTGCTAGAAGATATCCAGGATGAAGTGGCTTCCCTGGTGGTACCGGCGGGGCTCCGGCAAGAAGTTCTGCCACCGGTTGTTGTACACCGGGATCCGCATTTCGGGCGGGTAGCGGTAGTAGAGGCTTTCGGAGCTGCGGTAGTAGTCCGTGCCCCAGAAGTTCTGCGGGTAGTAGACGTAGGGATAGTGGTAGAAGCGGTTCCAGTCCTGGGTCGAGTAGGTCTGACCCCACTGGCGATTGAAGGCTTGCTGGGCCTGGGCCTCGGAGGCGGACGCGAAGGCCCCGAAAGCGACTGCGGCGAGTAGCACGAAGGCAATGCGGCGGGTCATGGGTGTTTCCCCCTTTTGAGTCAAGATCAAGGGTCGGCTCAGCGGGCGCGGATCAGCCCGGCAGCGCCTACAATCCCGGCGAGCGGGGCAGCCCACAGACAGCATCGGCACGTCCTACCACGGGCATTCAGAGAATATCCCGCACAGGCGGCATACGCGGCAGGACCGGCGGTGCCGAGGCAAGATAAGGAAACTGCGGAGACTTTACGGCGGATCGTCCAGCGGGCCGGGCGGCTGAGAGTCCCTACCGCGGCACTCCAGATAAGCGGCCAAGAGGATCTGAGCGGCCAGCATGTCGCGGCGCTTCCGGCGGCGCTGTCGAGTCATTCCTGCCCCCAGCAACAATCCCTCGGCCTCGCTGGTGGTGAATCGCTCGTCGAGGAACTCAACGGGCACGCCCGTCACTTGGGCGAGCCACTGGCCGAACTCGCGGGCCTCGCGGGACTTCTCGCTCTCCCGGCCGTCGAGGTGGACCGGCAGGCCGACGACGAACAGGACGATCCCTTCTTCCGCAACCAACCGCTGCACGCGCCGGGCGTCTTCCTCGGGGCCGCGCCGGGTGTAGTTCTCGTACGGGCTGGCCAGAGTGCGCGCGGGATCGCTGATGGCAATGCCGAGGCGCACCGTGCCATAGTCGATGGCAGCCACACGGCCGGACGAGCGGCGGTCGCTCATGATCCGGGGCTCATCCCTCGCCCCTCATCTTTGCTAGAAGCGGAACTCCAGGCCGGCGAATGCCCCGTGCAGCAGCAGGTTGCCGTTGCTCTTGATCCTCTCGTACTCCGGGAGGTCCACCACGTACGTGATGAACTGGTGATCGGCCAGGCCGATTCCCGTGGCCGCGATCAAGCGGTATCCGGCAAAGGCCTTCCACTGCGGGTGGAACTGCCAATCCAGCCCGGCGTCGATCTGGGTCAAGACGGCGAACTGGTCCTTTTGGGCCGAAACCGGAAACTGGCCGGGCACGCCGCTGGCCAAGGTGGGAACGGCGTGGACGCCGTCGCCGCGGTAGGCGTCGAAGGTGTTTTCGATGTGGTTATTGTAGAGGCCGAGCTTGGCGTCGGCGAAGAGGCGCCAGTTGTAGCCGAGCCGGTACCCCGCATTCAGGCCGGCCTGGACGCCGATCAGGTTGTTGCGGATCCGGTCGCTCAGGTAGGCATACTCCGGAGTGAACGTCTCCGTGCCGAAGATCAGGCTCTCCTCGAAGCTGAACCAGCGGACGCCCAATAGCCACTGGAGATCGACCGACGATCCCCCGTTGGGCTCGATCGGGCTGCGGACGAGATTGATCTCCACGTTCTGGAACTCGTTGCGGCGCCAGATGCGGTGGACCGCTGCGCCGTCGAAGTACATATCCCCGGTGACGCCCCCGAACTCGATCTCGTCGACGATCAGCGGCGTGCTGACCGTCCATCCGGGGATCGAGGCGCTGGCGTAGCCGTCGAAACCGTCGATCCTCCAATAGTCCGCCTCGACGGCCCACTGGCCGCAGTCGCCGAAGCGGCGGCCGATCTTCACTTCGAAGCCGCCCCGCCAACCCACGTCGGCGTCGTTGAAGCGCATGATCTGGTTGGGGTTATTGAGGGTCTCATAAGTGGTCCAAAGGCAGTTGGCCTTGTCCCGCGTCATGAACAGCCCGGCGGCCGAGACGTACCACTGCGGCTGGAAGCACGGCCCGCAAGGCTCGCCGCACGGCTGCCCGGGCCCACAGCCTGGACCCGCGAAGCCCGGAACGCTCCAACCGTTGGACTCCTCGAGCAATTGGTTCATCACGCTGGATCCGCCTTGAGGAGCCGTCCCGGGGATCGGGCCCACGGGCAAGCCCTGTGACGGCGGAGGCGTCGCGGCCCCTCCTTGGACCAGCCGAGTCGGATACCCCGAGTCATAGGGTCCCGGGGATCGAGAGTTGGCCGTGGAGTAACCGGGTGGAGACAACGGCGGGCCGTAATCGGGCCCTTGCCAGTTCGAGTAAGACGCCTGTGGGGTGCGGTACGCCCCCCCGGCGCCCGTCGCCGCATAGGCCGGCAGAAGACCGGGATCACGGGTTTCCGGTCCCAGCCGCAGCAACTCCGGCGCCCCAGAAAGCCCGTATTGGGCCCAAGCCCCCGTCGCTGCCCCGAAAAAGACCACAAGACAAGCCAGCACACGAGCGTATTTCATCGTTCAAACTCCGTTCGGCAGGAGGTGGTGTCCGTCCAGTCAATCCATCGTCCGGCAGTCTCCACAGATTCGGCAATTCGCCGCCGGCCCGACGGTTTTGACGAGCCCACCCCACGCCAGACCGCGCTTCCCGTGCGACCATAAAAAGGCAATCTCCGGCCCAAGGTCCGTTTTCCGCTATATCCGGCAGACGCCCGAGTGAGGAAGCACCGGGACGGGAAGGCGTGCAGCGAGGGACTTTGGCGCGCACGCGGACCCTGCCGGACGCGGAAAGTTGGGCGAACGATCCAATAAATCGGCATGGGGATTCTGGGGAGCATGCGGCAGTCTGTGCGCCGTGCGCCATCGCGCAGACTTCCGAAGTCTCAAAGACTTCGGAAGTCTTTTCAGAGCCCCGGACCAGAGTCAGGCCGCGTCGGCCCGGTTATTGCGTGACTGCCGCGCCCATAATCTCGCGGGCCAGGCTGCGGTAGTCCTCGGCCCCGTTGGACTGCGGCGCGTACTGGAAGATCGACTGGCCGAAACTCGGCGCTTCGGCCAGCCGGACGTTGCGGCGGATCCGCGTCTGGAAGATCGACGCCCCCGCCCACGGAAGCTGCTGGTCCGAAGCGCGGCGCAAGAACGCGTCCACGTCCTGGCTCACCTCCATCGCCAAGCGGGTACACGAGTCGTACATGCAGAGGATCACTCCGCTCAGCTTCAGGCGCCCGTTGAGCCGCCGCGACACGAGCTCCACGGTGGCCAACAGCTTGCTCAGCCCGTGCAGGGCGAGGAAGTGCGGCTGCAACGGAATGAAGACCTCGTCCACGGCCGCCAGCGCGTTGAGCGTGAGGATGCCCAGCGAGGGCGGGCAGTCGATGAACTGATAGTCGAACTCGTCCGGATCCTCCCGGAGCTTGTCGCGCAGGATCACCTCCCGGCCCACCACGCCCGCCAGCTCCAACTCCGCGGCCGCCAGGTCCAGATGGCTGGGCACGATCCAGAGGTTCTCGTCCACCTGGCGCCGGACCTGGGCTAAGGGGACGTTCCGCACCAGGACGTCGTAGATCGAGGGCGTTTCCGGCTGGGGGTCCAACCCGAAGTGCAGCGTGGCATGGGCCTGGGGGTCCAGATCGAGCAGGCACACCCGCTGGCCGGTGGCGGCCAGGGCCGCGCTGAGGTTGACCGCCGTGGTGGTCTTGCCGACGCCCCCTTTCTGGTTCATGATCGCGATGCAGCGCATCCGTGTACCTCCGCAGACGGCCAGTATACAGAAGCTGGCCGGGTCGTCCTAGCGCTTCACGGGCCCACCGAGCGGTGGAAATGGACGTGCTTCCACCCGCCGGGGCCCTTGTGCCAGACGCGGGTCTCTTCCGAGCGGCGGACGACCGGGCTGCCATCGGCGTCGAGCCTTTGGACCAGGCGCACGTAGCTGACGATCCCCACGTCGCCCAGCACGCGCACGTGCGGGGAGCAGATGGTCGTGTTGTGCGGTCCCTCGGTCTTGCCCAAGTCGAAGTAGAAGCGATGGAAGGCCATTCCCTCGACCACCAAGCCAAAGGACTCCGGCTCGATGGCCGAGAGCGTCGGGTCGCACAGCGACGAGTAGGTCTCCCAATCCCCGGCGGCAATGCTCTCCAAGAGCCGCTGGTTCAACTGGATCAGTTCCGTGGAAGTGGATTCCGTCGTACGCATGATTGTCGCTCCTTTGAACCCTACTTCGCCCCCATCATTTCCTCGACCAGCTTGGCCACCAGCGACGGATTGTCGCTGCGCACGACGTGCTCGATCCGGCTGGCCGGCACGCCCAGGTTCTTCATGGCCCGGGCCGCACGGTCCCAAAGGCGAGCCCGGGCCTTGCCCTCGGCCAGGTAGAGCTCGGAGACGAGTTCCCCGAGCCGCTGGACCATGATGGCGCCCCGGTTCTGGTAGTAGTTGCGGATGGCCCGGTCTTGATAGGTCGATCTCTTCGCCATGGCATCGGAGCTATCAGCTTTCAGCGGTCAGCTTTCAGCTACCCGCGTCTCTCGTTGACGCGGCGGACCGTGTTGCCGTAAAAGTGGCCGGGGCGGTTGGGCCGCTCCAAGAGCGGCGTGTCGCGGATGGCTTGGCGCACGCCCGCCCGCTCCCGCGGGCTCTCGGGCATACGGGTCGTCGCCGCACCCTGGGTACGGGCAGCCATCCAAGTCAGGCCGAACACAACCACGAGCGAGCCAAACTTCATGCAGCGCCACATCATAGGCCGTTTCTCCCAAGAGCGAAATGGGGTCCGGGGAAAGGATGAAGAAGAAAGGATGAAGGATGAGGGATGAAGGATGAAAGGGGATTGGCATCGCGGGACTTCTGATTCACCGCCATCCTTCATCCCTCATCCTTCATCCTTTCCTTCTTCTCTCATCGCGGCGGCAGGGAGTGTCCATGAGAGATCCCCCAGACCGCTTTGTGAAAGGTACTACACGGACTGTCCCGATTTCCGCCAAAGTCCCCTTCCGTCTCCTGTCTTCTGTCTCCTGTCTTCTGTCTTCTTTCCCCCGACAAACTCGCATTCCCCGCCCCGGCCCGCCCTCATAGGATAGGGTCCCATGAGCGGCTCGCAGCGACACCCCCTGATTTTACGGGCCGGCATCACCAGCCTGGGTACCCTCGCGAGCCGAGTCCTGGGGATGATTCGGGACATGGCCACGGCCGCCCTTTTGGGGATGTCGGGAAGCCCCGTCATGGATGCCTTCGTGGTCGCCTTTCGCATCCCAAACCTCTTTCGGCGGCTCTTTGGCGAAGGAGCCCTCACCGCCAGCTATGTCCCCGTGCTGGCCGCCCGGCTCGAAAAGGACCGCACCGGGGCCTGGCAACTGGTGAGCGTCGGGTTGGTTTGGCTCTGCGTGCTCCTGGCCGGCGTCGTGCTTGCGGCCGAAGGGGTCTGCGCCGTCATTCACGCGATCTGGGGCGGAAGTGCCGGGATGCCGCTTTTGATGGGCCTGACCGCCGTGATGATGCCCTACATGCTCTTCGTCTGTGTCGCTGCGCAGGTGGCGGCGACGCTCCAGTGCCTTTCGCACTTCGCCATCCCGGCCCTGGCCCCGACGCTCTTGAACGTCTGCTGGCTTGCGGCGATCTGGGGCATTGCCCCCTGGTTTGCCCCGGACCAAGAGGCCCAAGCCTACGTCCTGGCCGGCTCGATCCTCGTGGCCGGCGTGCTGCAACTTGCCGTGCAGTGGCCCAAGCTCGTGGCCCTGGGGTTCCGTTTCCAGTACCGTTGGCAGGCCGCCCGCAGCTCTTTGCACGAGATCGTCCAAGCCATGGGGCCCATGATCCTCGGCCTGGCCATCACGCAGATCAACACACTCATGGACAGCCTGATCGCCTGGGGCCTCTCGACATCGCCCGATGGCCCGCAGGAGATCGCCTGGCTGGGCGGAGTCCGATATCCCATGCAGCAAGGGGCCGCCGCAGCCATCTACTACGGCGAGCGACTCTACGAGTTCCCCCTGGCCATCGTGGGCATCGCCGTGGCCACCGCCATCTTCCCGCTCTTGAGCCGCCATGCCGCCCGGGGCGATCGCCGCGCATTGGGAGCGGACCTGACCCTCGGGCTGCGCCTGGTGCTCTTTCTGGGCGTGCCGGCGTCGTTGGGGCTGGGGCTGCTGGCCGAGCCGCTGGCTCGCCTGCTCTTCCAGCGCGGCCAGTTCATCCCGGCCGACACCGTCCGGGCTGCGCGGATGATCGCCGGCTATGCGGCCGGGGTCTGGGCGTTTTGCGCGCTGCCGGTAGTCGTGCGCGGGTACTATGCGCTGGGGGACCGGATCACGCCGGTGAGGATCGGGGCGGGCGTGGTGGGGTTGAACTTTCTGCTCAACCTGATCCTGATATGGCCGCTGGAAGAAGCGGGGCTTGCGGTCTCTACGTCGATTGCCGCGGCGGTGCAGTTGCTCGTCTTGATCGCGGTTCTTCGCCGCCGCGAGGTGCCGCTCCTGTGGCGAGCATTAGCGGGAACTGGCGCACGCACCGTCATCGCTGCCGCTGCCATGACGCTGGCCGGCTACCTGGTCCTCGGGCTGATCCCACCTCCGGCAAGCTTGAGCGGCAAGCTCATCCAGGTCTTCGTGCCGTTTGCGGTGTGCGTGTGCGTTTATCTGGCCGCTTATCGGCTGCTGGGCGGGCGCGTCAGCCTTCGATCAGCGCAAACGCCTTCTTCATAGCCGCCGAGACGACCTTCATGGCCTCGTCCGTGGACATGCGGCCGAGCGACGAGTCGAACGGCTCGGTCCCCACGGGGCCGTCGTAGCCGATCTTCACCAGGCCGCGTAAGAACGGATTCAGGTCGATCACGCCCGTGGTCAAGGGGAGCTTTCGCGGCGAGTCGGGCAACTGGTCGCACGGGACGCCGGCCGGGGCGTCGTTGATGTCCACCAGAACGACCTCGCGGTTGGAGAGCTTGAGGATGTCCTCCTCGGTGTCGCCTGCCTGGAACCAGTGCCACGAGTCCAGGGCGATGCCAACGTTCTCCAGGCCGATCTCGTCGGTCAGGTCCTTGGTGTCCCGCAGCGTCTGGATGAAGGGGTGCTTCCCGCGCCGCGCCGCGGTCTTGGTGCCGACGTATTCCAGGGCCAATCGCTGGCCTTGGTCGGCCAGCATCTTGCCTATCTCGCGGGCCCGCCGCACGTGGAGCCGGAAGTTGGCCATGTAGGTCATCGTGTTGCTGCTGGGCGTCATCCAGGTCTGGAAGCGGGTCACGCCGGCGCGCGAGAGCGGCTTGGTCGATTGCTGGATGGCCTTGCGCTTCTCGGCGAAGCGCTGGTCGTCGGCGTCCCAGAAGGGGCCCATGCCGCCGCCGCCCCACTGGAGGCCGGCGGCCTTCATCGCCGCCACCAGCTCGTCGATCTGGGCGTCGGAGTACTTGAGCATGGGCCCGGCCACGGGCGAGAGGGCCTCAAAGCCGTATTGCCGGGCAAGGCGGATCGCCTCTTGCGGCGTGGCCCTGACGCCGACGTTGCCCAGGGAGAGGTTCATCGTGAATCTCCGCTTGGGCGACTGCTGGGCAAGACACCACGCGGACGACCATCCGGCGCCGATCAAGCCCGCGCCCGCTTGCAGAAGCGTGCGTCGGTTCAAGTGGCTCATTGCAGTTTCCCCTTCGGTCAAGAGTGCGGTCGAAACGGGTATCCTAGTCCCGCTTGGGTCAAGGTACAATGGCTGCAGGAAGGATGCTCGTCGGCAGCGGGGACCTCATCAAGTGACGGCAACTGCCAAGGGGACGCTTTACGCGACGGCCTGGGCGGCCGCGGCCGCGCTGATCGTGTTCGCGCTGGTCGATTGCGCGTCGCCCAATTTCCGCCCCGACTTCGATCCCTCGCTGGGCCCTTACGGCGGCGACTTCCTTCAGGAATGGATCGGCGGCTACCTGGTGCGCACGGGCCAGGCCGCCCGGCTTTACGACGGACCTTTCGTCCGGCGCCTCCAGCACGACGCGGACCTGATCGGCTTCGACTGGAACGAGGATCGCTACCTGCCGATGGTCTACCCGCCGTTCTACTACGCGGCGGTCAGTCCCCTGTCGCTTTTGCCCATGCCCGCGGCGGCCCTGGTGTGGGCGGCGATCGTGCTGTTGTTCCTCGTTGCGACCCAAGTGCTCCTGGCCCGGACGCTTGCGGCCCCGGCGGGGCGAACCGCCTGGCTCTGGCCGTGCGCGGTCCTCTTCGCGCCGCTCCTGGAGAACCTGACCAGCAATCAGAAGGCCACGGTCCTGCTTTTCCTCTTTGCCGCAACGTACGTGCTGCTGCGGCGGGGACGGTCGTTTGCGGCGGGCGCGGTCTTCGGCCTCTTGGCCTTCAAGCCTCAGCTCGCGATTCTCATCGGCGTGGCGATGGTCTGGAAACGGCAGTGGCGCTTCGTCGCCGGCGCGGCCGCGACCGTGCTCGCGCTCGTTCTCATTTCCCTGGCGATGGGAATCGACGCCTGCCGCGACTATCTCGCGTTCAGCACCAGCACGGCCGATTACCTGCTGACCGCCGGCTACGATTTGGCGAAAGCACACTGCTGGTACGGTTTCTTCCATCTCGCGATCGGGGGCGCGTCCGACGCGACGATCCGTTGGGCCTCCCTGGCTGCCGTCGCAGCGACGGTAGGAGTCGTTGTCCGGCTCATGTCCGGACCGCTGCAGCCTAAGTCCAACCGCTTCGTGGCACAGTACTCGGGGCTCGTCGTGGCCAGTCTGCTCGTCAGCCCCCATTTGCTTACTTACGACCTGACCGTGCTGCTCTTGCCGGCCGTGCTCCTGGGTCTGGAGCTGGGGGCACAAGGGGCGATCCGCGCGCCGATTGCCCGCCGCATCGCCGCGGCGGTCATCGTCCTGCTCCTGGCGTGCAACGTCTCCACGCCCTTGGCTCGCGCTTGCGGCATCCAGTTGAGCGTGCTGGCGATGTTTGGTCTCTTGGCGGGGCTCGCGGCGTGGCGTCGCTCCGGGGAGGAAATCCGAAACCTGAAACTCGAAATCCTAAACGAATCCCAATGACCGAAAACGGAAATCCCAAACTTCCAATCAACGGTCGTCCCGTCTTCTACATTGGGATTTGGAGCTTTGGATTTGTTTCGGATTTCGTGCTTCGGATTTTCGCGTGGCCACGCCGCACTGAGTTAGGATAGCGGGTAGGTTATGCTTCAGCATAACTGCGCCAACCGCGTTGCCACTCGGTCGAGCCAACCGCGTTGCGACTCGGTTGAGTTATGCTGAAGCATAACCTACGGCTGCTGAAGCTCAGTGTTGCTGCCCCGGCGTGAGTTCCCACGCGCGGGCGTTGAGGGCCGGAAGGGTGATGTCGCGTTGGAAGGCGCGGGACTCGGTGAAGGTCTCCAGCGGACTGTCGTCGCCGAGGACTTTCACCTGGACCTTGGCAGCGGAGAGTCCGTAGTTGGCCGCGTCGAGCGCGAGCTTCGCCGTGACCGGCTTGTCGCTCACGTTGACGAACAATAGGACCGCCCGGTTCTCCTTCGGCAGCCGCCAGGCGCCGGTCAGGAGCGCATCGGTGTTGACCCACCAGTTGCCGCCGCCCCAGCCCCAGTCGGCCCGCACCGTCGGCAGGTCGCCTTGGACCTTGGGCGGCCGGGCCATCTCGCCGGCATAGAAGTAGCGCCGCACTTGCCCGCGCAGCCGGACCACCTGGCGCAGGAAGTCCATGTTCTGCTTTTCGCCGACCACGCTCGGGTTGATCCAGCCGATCTGCTCGCCAAAGACCAGTTGCTGGCCGGCCTTCATGTGCATGGCCAGGTCGCGGGTCTTGCCGCCGCCGTAGCTCCGCCCGAACATCTGTAAGGCCCCGCCGTAGACCGCCGGAAACGCCGGCACCTGCCCGTCGTACTGCCAGTGCCAGGTGAGATAGCCGTCGAACCAGCGGGCAAACGCCTCGGCGTTGCACTCGGTGGTGAGGAAGCGGTCCTTGGGCATGTCGCGGCGGATGCGGTCGAGCATCTGCCGGTAGCCGTCGTGCCACCAGTGCCCGCCGCCGAGCGGATGGCCGTGGGTCTTGTCGAAGCAGAGCCGGGCCGCCGCGGCGGCAATCTGGTCGATGTAGACCCCTTTCACGCCGTACTCGTTGTAGAGCCGCAGCACGATGTCGTGGACGCGGTCCTGCCAAAGCTTCGTGGCCGGACACATCACGGCAAAGCGGACCGGCGTGCCGTCGCTCTCCTTGCTCCCGTATTGCTCGGTGACGATCTCGCCGCGCTCGTCCTTCACCGCGGCGGGCCGGGCGATGCGGCTGAACTCGAAATCCTCCAGCCCGCGGTCCCGCGTGTCCCAGAGCCGCCCGTTGATGTACGGCATCACGAGCACGCCCCCGGCCTGCAAGTCGGCCACGGCCTCCTTGAAGTGCTTCTTGGCGGGGAGGTACTGGGGATAATCGTTGTCGAACGGGTTGGGGTGCCAATTGTACCAGTGAAGCCCAATGGGCGGGCCCACCAGCCGTGCGAACTCCTTGGTCTGGACCATGCGCGGCTCGGGCGGAAGGGCCTTGGGGTCCCACGGGTCGCCGCCGCCCAGGGCCCAGGCGCAAAGCTCGCGCATTTCCAACGGCGTATCGGCGCGGCCGTCGGGGCCGACGTGCGGATACCACACGGCCGCAGAGCGGACCCAGTTGCGATAGAGCATGGCTGCGTCGAACCAATCCCCGCGCAGGAGTTGCCAGACCGCTTCGCCGCCCGGCGAGAAACTGTTGCCCGCCTTGCCCATGTCGGGCACGGGATGATCGAAGCGGAACACGACGGCCTTGTCGGCCGGGTGGCTCTCCACGGCCATGTCCTTGGTGTTGCCCAGCGGGTCGTGGAGGGCGAAGTAGAGGCCGGTGTTCCGAGCCGGATCGTAGGCCGCCATGAACTGCATGGTCATCCACGCGCCGGGATAGGTATCGCGGAACTGAAACGCCCGCTGCCACAGGGCCCGCTGCACCTCGCCCGGGCCGCGGGGGAGAAACACGCTGGCGCCCGATCCGAGGTCCGCGACGGCGATCTGCGGAAAGACGACCCGCCAGACGGTCCAATCGGGGCTCTTGTTCTGGACGTCCAATTTCCACCGGAAGGCCGCGGCCTTGCCGTCCGCAGCGACCTGGGCGGTGACTTGAATGTCTTTGAGTCGCTGGTCCTTGGGCTGGCGCCAACGGAGCTCAACCCCTTTGTCCGGATCAGCCCCGGCGATTTCGACTTGCCCCCAGCCCGCGGCGGCGTCCAAGGGGACCTCTTTGCCATCCGGCCTCGCACCGGACACTGGCGAGACGCCAGTGCCACTCCGCCGCAAGACGAGCGAGAAGAGCGGGAGCGGCTTGGCCGTCAAGAGTTCGACGCCCTTGGCGGAATCGGCCAGGCTCAACACGCGAATCCCGTCGGCCGCGCGGTCCAAAGTGAGACGTAGATCCCCGGCTTGAACGACGGTCTTCGCGCTCGGCTCGGCAGCGTATACAAGGTGCGCCTGCCCCACGGGCAGCACCGAGAGGACTACCAGCGACAGTACCACGAGCCAATTCGTGCGACGCATTGTTCACCTCCTGAGATTGCCATCAGATCGCGGGCTCTTTCCCTAGCCCACCGTTACTCGCCCGCGGCGTCAAGACCGGTCCCAGCCAGTATAACGGCCGGGTCTGCCAGCCGGTAGACGGCCGGCAGAGCCGGCCCTACGTTGCTGTAGAGCTACTCACGCTCGGCCCCCGTGTCCCTCACCGCCGCCGGATGCAGTAGACCTGCTTCATGCCCACCAGGAACATGCTTCCGTCGGAGACGGCGGGCGAGGCGTGGTTGCCGTCGCCCAGGTCGCTGGTGGCCAGCAGTTGGAACTGCGGCCCGGCCTGCACCACGAAGCTCTTCCCGGCATTGGCGAAGTAGACGTTGCCGTTTGGATCGGCGATCGGGCTTGCCCAGGTGGTGGAGATTCCGTCGAGCCGCGCCGCGTAGACCTGCTTGCCGGTGGCGGCCTCCCAGCACTTGAGCACGCCCGGCGAGTGAAGCCGATACACGCGATCGCCCACGACGATGGGCGAGCCGATCGCTTCCGGCACTTGCACGGTCCACTTGACGTGGGTCTTGCTCACGTCGCCCGAGCCGGCCGGATCCACCGCGACTCCCAGGCTGCCGCGTCCGCTGTCGAAGTACACCAGCCCGGACCCGTATGCCGGCGAGGCCGCATCTCCCGCGCCCCGGCACCACCAAAGGCGTTTCCCGCTGGCGGGATCGAGACTCTGAAGAGCGCTTTGGGACACGTCCATGCCCGAGGCCAGCACGAGCATCTGCGGCTTGGTGCCAACGCGGATGATGGCGGGCGTGCTGTGCCCGAAGCCCGTGCCGGGGAGCGGCTGCCGCCATTTCACCTCGCCCGTGGCCTTGTCGTAGGCGATCACCGCCGAATCGCTGCTCTTGGCCATGGCACAGAAGAGGATCAAGGTGTCGTTGTAGAGGACCGGGCTTGAGCCGAGCGTCACGTCGAAGGTGTAGGGGATGATTTCCTTGCGCCAAACGATCTTCCCGTCGAAATCCACGGCCGCGACGACGGCGGAGCCGAACGCACAGTAGACCAGCTTGCCGTCGGTGGCGGGCGTGGGGCAGGCATACCCGCCGCCCGGCCCGCTGCGGAAATCGGTGCGGAGCCAAGGTCCGGGCGGCACGGGCGTATCCCAGAGGAGCTTGCCGCTAGGGGCGTGGTAGCAGAGGAGGTGATGTTCGGGGATCACCTTGGTGCGGTCTTGGACGGCCGGCGGCCAGAGCGCGGTGGAGACGAAGACGCGGTCGTCCCACACGATGGGGCTGGCGTGGCCCTGGCCTCGCAGCGGGGCCCTCCAAAGGACGTTTTCGCCATCCGGCCCGCCCCAGTGGAGCGGCAAGTTGCGCTCCTCAGTGTAGCCCAGCCCGGTCGGCCCGCGGAATGCCGGCCAGTTTTCACCCCGGCCTACGGCCGCAGGGCCGGCCAGACATGCGATTGCCAACAGCGTGGCGGGCAAGACGGCCGGCTTCACTCTGGTTTCCTCCGGTTTGGGGTCAAGGCCGAATTCCTTTCTTCTCTACCAATTGGTGATCGACCCGTCGGGGCGGCGGTTGATCCGGATGCGGGTGGAGCGCTCGGTGATTTCGGCAATCAGCTCGGCGCCCTTCGGATCGAACTCGACTCCCAGCCCCGGGGCGTTGCGGGGCCAGAGCTTGCCGTCGCGGAATTCCGCGCCCTGCGGCAGATACGGGCAAGGGCGCGGGACCGCGCCGCTGATCTCCATCAGCACCGGTCCCGAGAACACGCCCAGCACGTGGACCAAGGCTGCCAGCGAGATCGGCCCGGTGAAGTGCGGCACGATGCCCACGTAATGCGTCTCACAAAGGGCCGCGATCTTCATCATCTCGGTGATGCCGCCCACGTTGGGCAGCGTGCCGCGGATGTAGTCGATCGTGCGATTCTCGATGAGCTCGTTGAAGTCCCACTTCGCGCCGAACTGCTCTCCGACCGCCACCGGCACCTTGGTCTGCGCGCGGAAGTTCCTCAGCACGCCGGGATTCTCCGAGCGGACCGGGTCCTCGACGAACAGAGGATTCAAAGGCTCGATGAGCGTAGCCAGGCGCACCGCGTCCGGGAGGTCGAGACAGGTGTGGAAGTCGATCGACCAGTCGCCCTCCTTGCCGACGCCCTCGCGGACCTGCTGGCAGTGCTCCAGCGTCTTCTCGACCGCCTGCCGCGCGCTCAGCGTGCCCTTCACGGCGCCCGTCAGCGACGTGCGATAGGCCCGGAATCCCGCTTCCAGGCAGGCCCGCGCAGTCTCCTTCACGCTCCCTCTGGACGGAAAGCCCGTCGAGTAGCACTCGATGTAATCCCGCGACAGGCCGCCGAGCAGCTCGTAGACGGGCACACCGAGGGCCTTTGCCTTGATGTCCCAGAGGGCCAGATCGAGCGCACCCAGAGCGTGGAGCTTTTCGCGGCCGGGCGGGTAGAAGAAGCCGCGGTAGAGCAGTTGCCAGAGGTGGTCGATGCGCGAGGGACTTTCGCCGATCAGCATCGCCGCACACTGCTGGAGCATGTCCTTGGACCCGCCCTCGCCGATGCCCGTGATTCCGGCGTCGGTCTCGACGGTGACAATCCGGTCGCTCTGGTTGAAGGTGGGGTTTGGGCGGGGCGGCTCATAGTAGCGGATGCGGCGGATCTTCATCCTGGAGAGCGACGAAGAGGCCGCCGGGGCGGCCCTGGCCGCAGCAAGCGCCCGCGGCGCCGCAAGGGCGCCCGAGAGCGCCAGTCCGCTGGTGAGAAACAGTCTTCGGTGCATCGCGGGTCTCCATCGCGGGCAGGCGGAACGGGACAACGGAGGGCAAGTCCAGTATGGACAGCCGGGCGGGGGCAAGTCAATCTTCGCCGCAAGAACCCGGCAAAAACCCTTGCGGCCGGGCCGCGTTTGCGCGAAACTGGTGTGGCTGCCGGAACGTCCCGAGCGCCCCGGCTCGGAATCCCCGGGATCGTGCAGCTCGACGTAGCCCCGTTCCGATTCCCCTGAGGTGGTTGACGATGAAGAAACGCGTCCCCTTGTGGCTTGCGGTCCTGGCGGCGTATGCCTCGGCGACGATGACCCCGGGGCCCGCCGCGGCGGCCGACTACTTCCCGCCTCCCGAATCCCAAGGCGGCTGGCGCAAGCTGGACAAGCCCGACGACATCCGCCGCACGGCCGGCGTGGACCCGCGCAAGCTCGACGAGCTCCGCCAGTGGCTTCTGAAGTCCGACGACCGCAACTTCGCCGCCGTGGTGATCCGCAAGGGCTACGTGGTGCTCGAAGTCGAGCGCGGCAACAGCGCCAAGACCGACTCGCGCCGCGTCGCATCGGTGTCCAAGGCTGTCTGCGCGACGGTTCTGGCGATTGCATCGCAGAGAAGCCAGGAGGGGCTGACGCCGAAGAAGATAAAGTTCGACGACCCCGCCTTCGATTTCATCCCTTGGGCGCGGCCGCTGAGCGACCCGCGCAAAGCCAAGATCACCGTCAAACAATTGCTCAACCACACTTCCGGCTTATGTCCCGAGGCCACGGGCGCACCCAACGACGGCAGTTGGGAGTACATCCTGGGCCACACCGGCGATCCGCGCACGGCGAAGCTCGCGTTCGACCCGGGCACGGCCTGCGGCTACTCCAGCCACGCGCTGGCCCACGCGGCGCTGGTGTGCGAGAACGTGACCGGCAAGCCCTACGACCAGTTTGCCGTCGAGGCCCTGTTCAAGCCCTTGGGCATCGAGCACTGGTGGTTCCAGTTCTACGACGGCGGGGAGAAGTACGGGCGACATCCCTCGCACGGACTGGGCATGCCCGCACGCGACCTGGCGCGGATCGCTTATTGCATGGCCCGCAACGGACGCTGGCACGAGAAGCAAATGATCCCCAAGTGGTTCGTGGACCAGACGGCCGCGCCCACGCACGAGGTCCAGGGGCAGGAGATGCGGTTCAAGCTCAACGCGCAGACGTTTTCCCACGGGTGGGAATTGCCTGCACGTCTCGGTAGCACAGGCATCTTGCCTGTGCCCGCAAAGACCACCGGCAAGATGCCGGTGCCACCCGCGCGCAGCGGCAAGGGCATTCCGGCCGACGCCCGCCACAAACCCGGCAGCGGCGGGCAGCTCATCGGCTTCGTGCCCAGCCTGGACCTGGTGGTGACTCGCCAGACCGGTAGCAGCGGCGATTGGGCCTTTGAGGAATACCTCCGCCGGGCCTGCCAGGCCGTGCTGGCCGGGCAGTAGGGCGGGCGTCTCGCCCGTCCTCAAGGACGTTGGCTGCCATGCCTACGCTTGCGTGGGCATGTGGTCGGGCCGCATGGCGACGCAAACGTCGTCATGGCACCCCTACCCAGCAGGGAGTACGCGTTCCTCTTCTCTGTTCGTGTGGGTTTTCCCGAAAGAAACAGAGAAGAGGAACCCGTACTTCCATTGACGGTCTCGCGCGGACATGCCCACGCCGGCTGCTCCGTCGAGGGGATGCCACCCAACAGGCGCGCGATACCGCCCGGTCGTGAGTGCCCCCTGTTGCATGGACGGCCTTTCCTTTTGTATACTGGCGGGCAGTTGGAGCCCTTGCGTCGGCACAGGGTGCAGCGGGGTGTATCTCGCAAATCGCCTCTCGCCACTCTGGCGCACCGGTCTCCATTGTGTGACGTTGTGCGGCCGATAAGGTCAACGGCAACGAGGCGAGTGATGGTCATCGGCGCGAGGCTTCGTCGTTGGCGCTGGATTCTGCTTGCCGTAGGACTCGTGATTCTGCTGGCAGGCGCGTCCTTCTTTGTGACGCTGCCCTTGCGTGGTTCCGACAAAGCGGATGCTGCTCGGGATCTGGTTGCATGGATCGTTGAGGGCCGATCCCTGCCGGGGTTTGGAGACGCATACCCCGATGCCGAGTGGATGCCAGAGCGGAAACGATTTTTCGTCATTTGCGAGTTCATTCCACCGGAGGTTTCGCTGAGCGACGACCCGCGTGTACAGAGAATCAGAGACCAGGAGTACGACGCCCTTTTCAAGAAACATCGGTTCGATCACACGGATTACATGTTCATTGAACTGAAGGCGGAATCGCCAAACGAGTTGGTCCTAGAGTTGTCGAACGTCTTCGGCTGGTTGGGAGGGCATGGTTACAGGTTTGACTTCCGGCGCACGGTTTGGGGCCTACGTGCAGGGGGCAAATTGTTGTGGGTATCCTGAGCGGCCGCGTCGAACCAGACGCTGCAGCAGACGGCGGCCGCGATCACCGTTTCTCGGAGTTCACTGTCTGACAGCGCGGCGGCCGTCGCTGAGCTTGATCGCTCGCGAGAAAAGAATGAAATGGGCTAGGTCAAAAGGCTACGTACCGCGAGACTGGTTGGTCCTGCTCGGGCTCCAGGTCATCATTCCAGCCATCGGAATCATTGCGGCATGCTTTCTCGTGGCGTTGTTTCGTGCCAGGCAGGGCGACCTCACCCTTCTCTGGATTGCATTGGCCTTAGGCGTCACTGGCGTCGTTCTGCTGTTCGTCGCTCGGCTGCCCCTGTATCGGCAGGGCAAGTTCTTCACGTTCGGATCCGAAGACCTGCCGGAGACACACCGGAGAATCTATCGAATCGCATACGTGTTCATCATTCTGAGTGTTTTGCTCATTCTGGCCCTCGCGGCTGCACTCCGATGAAGCAAGGCACTTGGCGAACCAGCGGCTGGAGTTTGCGTTTTCGCCGGGGCGGCAAGAACGAGACTCAGCCGAAACGTTCGACGCAGCGGCCGGTGTTCGCGTAGGTGAAGAATCGAGCCGATTGAGGCGACATATCACGGAGTGGTCATACCGTGAGCGCCGGTCTCCCCTTGTACCACTACCCTTTCGAATCTTGCTTGTATCCTGCGCCGCGGCAAGGTAGCATGGGCCGAGGCGCGTGGCGCCGATCGGCGTTGGCGCTTTGCATACGCACCGATTGTTTCGGGAGAAAACGCGATGGGATGCCTCAGTCGTCGATTGTTTCTGGAAGAGACCCTGCTGGCCACGGCCGCTGCGGGCGCAGGGTCATCCGGCCTGATTGCCGCAGAGAAAACCAAGCAGAGCAAAAGCCCCAACGAGCGGCTCAGCGTGGCCGTGATCGGCGTGCGCAGCCGGGGGAGCGACCACGCCCAAGTGTTCGATGCACGCGAAGATTGTTTCGTCAGCTATATCTGCGACGCGGACTCCGCGATCGGCGAGCGCGTGGCAGCGAAGTTCAAGGGCAAGCCCAAGTTCGTCCAGGACATGCGGCGGATCTTCGACGACAAGTCGGTGGACATCGTCTCGATCGCCGCGCCCAACCACTGGCACTCCCTGGCCGCGATCTGGGCCATGCAGGCCGACAAGGACGTGTACGTCGAGAAGCCGGTCAGCCACAACATCAGCGAAGGCCGTCGCATGGTCCAGGTGGCCCGCAAGCGCAACCGTATCTGCCAGGGCGGCACCCAGCACCGCTCCAACGGCGCCAACCGCGCCGCCGCCCGGTACGTGCGCGAAGGCAAGCTGGGCCAGATCAAGCTGGCCCACGTCTGCGTCTACGGCATCCGGCGGTCGATCGGCCCGGCGGGCGCGTACCAGCCGCCGCCCACGGTGGACTACAACCTCTGGGCCGGCCCGGCGCCGATGGAGCTGCCGGTCCGGCGCAAGTCGTTCCACTACGACTGGCACTGGTTCTGGAGCTGGGGCGGCGGCGAGCTGGCCAACAACAGCATCCACGCCGTGGACACGATGCGCCTGATCACGGGCCTCAAGGGCCTGGGCCGCGGCGTGATGAGCTACGGGGGGCGCGTGGGCCTGATTGACTGCGCCGAGACGCCCAACGTGCAGATTGCGATTCACGACTTCGGCCCGATCACCGTGGTGCAGGAGGTCCGCAACCTGAAGACAGCCCCTCCAAAGCACAGCGACATGTATATCGTCGGCAGCGAGGGTTATTTGGCCGGCGGGTCGGTCTACGACCTCAACGGCAAGCTGGTCCAGAGGCTCTCGGGACCCGGACTGGACCATTTCGGCACGTTCATCGAGGCCGTGAGGAGCCGCAGGCGCGAGGACCAGAGCGCTGAGATCGAAGAGGGGCATATTTCCACCTCCGTGGTCCACGTGGCCAACATCTCGCAGCGTCTGGGCAAGCCCGCCTCGCCCAAAGAGATTCAGCAGGCCCTGGAGGCCCTCAAAGTCAACGAAAACGTCGTCGAGACGTTCGAGGATATCCGCGCGCACCTGGCCGACAACGGCGTCGACGTCGGGAAGACGCCTTTGACGCTCGGTCCCTGGATCAAAATCGACCCGGACAAGGAACGCTTCATCGACAATCCGGCGGCCGACGCCTTCTTGACGCGCGACTACCGCAAGCCGTTCGTGGTGCCGGGGGAGAATGAAATTTGAAGGGAGCACACGAGTAATGGAGGAAGATGAAGGGCGTTTCCCTCGCTCGCGGGAATTGGTACAATAGTAAGACGATAGCGAGGTGCATCATGGCAGAGATTATCGAAGGCAAGTGGGAGGATCTGGCCGGCCGCGAGGATCTCCGCGGACGAACCGTGAGGGTCATCATCTTGGAAGAAGGCGAGAAGGGTAAAGAGGACCCGTGGCTGAAAGCGCTCCACGCCTGGGTTGCCGCCCACGAACCCGTTGGGCACTGGGTCGACGACAGCCGAGAGAGCATCTACTCGGGGACGATCGACGATCCTCGACGGGGGTGAACGATGAAGGCGCAAGTTCTGCAAGGTTCGAAGCGGGAGATCGCCGAAGCGGTCGTTGCGATCCGTGGGGAAGTCCGCGAGGCGATCATCTTTGTCGAAGAGCCGTCGGACGTGGCCCAAGGACCGTCCGGCGAGGACATCTTCGCTGAGATGGAGCCCTTCACCGTAAAGGTGGGCAGCGCGGACTGCTCGCGAGAGGCGATCTACACGACGATGCCAGGGGAATGATCCTGTTAGATACGGACCTTGGAGCCGCATTATGTCTTCCCCCTTTCCTGGAATGGATCCTTATCTCGAAGCACCGGACATTTGGCCGGATTTCCACGACGCCCTGGCGGGGGAGATCCGGGGTGAATTGAACCGCACGCTTCCTCCCCCTTACTACGCACGCCTGGTGATGCGGCCGGAGATCGGCATTGTTGGAGAGGACGAGCCCCGGCGGATTATCCCCGATGTGACTGTAATCAGGCCGCGCGGGGCGGCTCCGAGCGAGCGCGAGGCGGATGTCGCGGTGTTGGAACGACCCCGCGCCGATCTTTCGGCCTCCGTGCGGATGCGGATTCCCGACGAGCCGCTGCGGCATCATTTCGTGGAGATCCGCGACGCCGCCCGTGGTCATGCTCTGGTGACGCTGATCGAGATCGCTAGCCCCTCGAACAAACGGCCCGGGCCCGACCGGCACGCTTACGGAGCGAAGCAGCAGGAGATCCTCCAGAGCGACACCTCGCTCATCGAGTTGGACCTCCTCCGCGGCGGACAGCCGCTCGTCGGAGGTCCGGTGATCGTCGAGGCGGCCAGCCGATTGGAGCCACGGCCGGACTATCTCGTGGCGGTCAATCGCGCCTGGCAGCGGGGGGCGGAACTGGAGTTCGAGTTGTTCCCCGTACGGCTTGAGGAGCCGTTGCCCTGTATTCCCGTGCCGTTGCGCAAGGGCGAGCCGGAAGTGCCGCTGGACTTGCAGTACACGTTCCATCAAGCGTATGACCGCGGTCCGTACGCCCGGGGCGCCGTCGATTACGGTGCCCCGCCCGACCCGCCTCTCGGCCCCGACCGGGCCGAGTGGTTGACCGGCTGCCTGGATCGCTGGCGGAAGGAGTCGCCGGCCCGCGCGCAATAGGCGAACACGAATCGCAGTCGATGCGAAGGTGACTCGGGATCGCGGCGTCCGGGAGACAGACAAGAATGTCTGTCCTCTCCACGAAATTGACGGCCAGGAAAAGCCGAATGAATCTGAGGCTCTTGACCGCGGTAATCGGAGTGCTCGTTTTGCCGGGCCTCGCGCGCGAGGCCCTCGCAAAGGACGGCGACGGCAAGCGTGCGGATTGGCGCAGGACGCTGGCGGCAGACTTTCACTCCGGGCCGCTTCAGGCCGTGAAGCGGACAAAGCAGGAGTTTCCCGAGGCCCGATTGGCGCTGGATGTCGTCGCCGATTGGATTGCGCAGGACAAGCTCGGCGCTGCGGGGGGCGTGCGTCCGGAGGCGATCGAAGCGGTCATCGGGGCATCGGGCCCGGCAGCGCAGCAGCTTGGGGAGCGATTGGCGGCCCTGAAGAGCGCCGGCGCGCCGGGCGACGATCTCCGTTGGGCCGAGCTGTATCTGGACTCATGCCGCCAGCGCCGCTTGGCCCAGCTCCGGCCGCACCAGGAACTGCTCCGCCGCGTGGTCTTCACCAAGCACTACGATCTGGGCGGCTCCCACTACGCATACACCGAGGGGCAGTCCGACGCCCAGAACGAGCGGCACTTCAAGCCCGGGGCGGCACTGTGTCTCTTGGACCTTAAGGACGGCGAACCCTCGGTCCGCACGCTCCTGGACGACCGGCAGGGCGTGATCCGCGACCCCGATACGTCCTGCGACGGCCAGCGGATCCTCTTCAGTTGGAAGAAATCGCTCGACGAGGACGATTACCACCTCTATGAGATGACGGTCGAAGACGGCCGCATCCGGCAGCTTACCTCCGGCCTCGGGTTTGCCGACTACGAAGGGGCTTATCTGCCCGGCGGAGGCATCCTCTTCAACTCCACTCGCTGCGTGCAGACGGTGGATTGCTGGTGGACCGAGGTGAGCAACCTCTTCACGTGCGACCGCGACGGCCGCTACCTGCGGCAGCTCGGCTTCGACCAGGTCCACACCAACTACCCGACCGTGGCCCACGACGGCCGCGTCCTCTATACCCGCTGGGACTACAACGACCGCGGGCAGATCTATCCGCAGGGGCTCTTCCAGATGAATCCGGACGGCACCGGCCAGACCGAGGTCTACGGCAACAACTCGTGGTTTCCGACCACGATCCTCCACGCCCGGGCGATTCCCGGCACGAGCAAGATCGTGTGCATATTCACCGGGCATCACACGATGCAGAAGGGCTGGCTGGGGATTGTCGATCCGCGCAGGGGACGCCAAGAGAACCAGGGGACGCAACTGGTCGCCCCGATCCGCGAGACGCCGGCCGTTCACGTCGATGCCTACGGCCAGTCGGGCGACCAGTTTCAGTATCCTTACCCCTTGAGCGAGACGGAATTTCTGGTCGGCTTCCGGCCGGACGGCGCGGAGCGGTTTGGCATTTACTGGATGTCGATCGACGCCAAGCGGGAGCTTTTGGCCTCCGACGACGCGATCTCCTGCAATCAGCCGGTGCCGCTGGGCCCGCGGCCCGAGCCGCCGGCCCGTCCGAACCCGGTGGATTATCGCAAGGAAACGGCCACGATCTACCTGCACGACGTGCTGCGCGGGCCGGGCCTGGCGGGGGTGGACCGCGAGACGGTCAAAGCGCTTCGCGTGATCGCCTTGGAGTTCCGGGCGGCCGGGATCGGCAGCAATCACAACCGGGGGCCGGCCGGCGGGGCCCTGGCCAGCACGCCGGTCTCGATCGGGGGGGCGTGGGACGTCAAGAGAGTTCTCGGCACGGCGAAGATCCACGAGGACCGCTCGGCCTGTTTCATTGTCCCGGCGCGGACGCCGCTCTACTTCCAGGCGCTCGACGGCAAGGGGCAGATGATCCAGTCGATGCGGAGCTGGGTTTCGCTCCAGCCGGGCGAGACGGCCTCGTGCGTCGGCTGCCACGAGGACAAGAACACCGCCCCGCCGCTTGCGCGATT
>CAYGZI010000011.1:5734-22808 GCA_964354245.1 uncultured Planctomycetaceae bacterium | reverse complement strand
TGGGGCGATCACGCTTCGGTAGACGCAGAGTCAGCAGTCGCTTTGCGGTCATGGGAATGTCGGTTGGGTGCAGTATGGACCGGGGCTCACTCAGTCAAGTGCGCGTCAACTGCCCGCCTTGAAAGGCAAGTTCGACGAGTGTATCCGTTTGAAGGCCGCTTGCTCCCCGGTTTGCTCAGTCCCGGCCGCCGGTTACACTCCTTCCAGGTGCCTGGGGGCCGACAATTCGCGAGGGAAGTGGTCATGTCTTGTGCAGACGGCCCGCAGTCTTCCTCCGGGCCTTTCCGGCTGGACCGGTGCTGCGACCTGAGCCGGCTCCGGCGTGCCCTGGAGGACGCCGGTTACACGGAGGCGGCCATCGGCAAGAGCGTCTTGTTGGATCGGGAGGGCACACCGATGGACGCGGTCACTTTGCGTCGCCGGGTCTCCGCGCCCTCGCCGTTTCACACGCTGGTGCGATTGTTCATCCTGGGCAGCGCCGTGTCTGAAGAGGCGGCACGGGAGGCCATGTCGCCGGCGGAGTTGAACGATCTCGATGCCGTGGGCTTGCTGGAGCGGTGCGCGGAGGGCATTCGCGCAAGAGCGGCCTTGATGCCCAGCGGAGATCTGCTGTTCGCCCGCGAATTCTGGCCCGACTTCACCCAGCGTCCCAAGTCGCGCGATCACGTGCTGGGGGTAGGGCCGGCGACGCGGGTCACCGGGTATCTGACGGTCCGCCGGCGGGGAGAGGCGGCGTTGGACGTGGGGACGGGCGCCGGCTACCAAGCACTGACGGCTGCCCGGCACGCCGGGCGAGTGATCGCCACGGACATCAATCGTCGGGCGCTCAGTTTCGCCGCCTTCAATGCCCGCCTGAATAGTCTGCCCAATATCGAATTCCGTCACGGAAGTCTGTTCGAGCCCGTGGCACAGGAGAGGTTCGATCTGATCGTGGCCAACCCGCCTTTTGTGCTATCGCCCGGGTCGGAGTACGAATACCGCGACAGCGGCCTGCCGGGCGACGCGCTCGTGGAGCAAGTGATTCGCCAGGCGCCCGGCATGTTGTCCGAGGGAGGGTATTGCACGGTGCTGATGAACTGGCATCATCGCACGGAGGAGGACTGGGCGGAGCGACCCGCCGGCTGGCTGGCCTCCTCCGGCTGCGACGCTTGGCTTCTCGTTTTCGAAAGCTGCGATCCGATCGGCTATGCTGCCACGTGGCTCTATCCGGAATGCGGCCGCGATCCGCAGCGATACGCCGAGGCCATGGAGAACTGGCTGGCGAACCTGGAACGACTTGGGGCGGACGCAATCAGCTTTGGGGCCGCGATCCTCAGACGGCGGTCGGGTCGCCGGAACTGGTTTCGCGCGGACTTATCGCCCTCAGGCGTGCCGACCCAGCCGTGCAGTGCTCAAATCGAGCGCATCTTCGCAGCGCAGGACTTCCTGGAATCCTCGGACACCGAGGAAACACTCCTGGGCCAGAGATTCGGGCTGTCTTCCGAGCATCAGATGGAGCAGTTCCTGACCGCGCAAGACGGACACTGGATGGCGAAGGCTGCGCGGATCAAGCAGACGGAAGGATTCCCTTTCGAGGGGAACGTCGATCGCCTCGTCAGCACCATCTTGGCGGGCTGCGACGGCCAACGGACACTAGGCGAGTTGGTTGCCGGCTTGGCCAGCGCGCTGGGGCTGGACTTGCACCAGGTGAGCCCTTCTTGCTGCCGTCTCGGACGTACCCTCTTACGTTGGGGTTTCCTGACCGTGGTTCCGCACGAGTGCGGGGGTTAGAATGGAAAACGAGCGCCGGCGGCGTTTGGCCTGGGGACCACCGCGGGCTTGGTCGCTCTAAAGACCGCCCCGCACGCACCCTGCGGCCTGGTAATCTGGATAATTCAGGAAGTCTACAACGTTTCATCGGTTTGGGTCTTGTTGCAGGAAGGGGGACGGCCGGGTGGATCAGGGGCTGACGCTCGCGACAACGTCTCCAAGCCACGATTCCGGCCCCATGTACCGGGGTGGGCCGAGGTGGTAGAATTCCTCCCGGAAAGCACGCAACTTTTTCCGCCGACCAACGAGAATAGGAGTCGTAAGAGGCCTCTGCGGTTGAAGGCCAAAAGTGAAGCGGTTCGTTCGAGAAGCGGCTGAAACCCAAGCGACTGGTTGCGCGTCGTGCGGCGGTCAGCGTCTTGGGGCAGCCAAGGAAACACCTTTTGGAACTGTTATGTAAAAGGAGCGTACCATGGCGTTTGATGCGTTTCTGAAGATCGACGGGATTCCCGGCGAGAGCACGGACGACAAGCACAAGGACTGGATCGAGATCCTGTCCTTCCACTGGGGTGTGAGCCAGCCGTCGTCCGGCGGGCGCAGCACCGGCGGGGCGGCCTCTGCCGAGCGGTGCAACCACAGCGACTTCTCCATCGTTCACACCCTCGACAAGGCCAGCCCGAAGCTCTTCCTCGCCTGTTGCAAGGGCGACCACATCAAGGAGGTCAAAGTCGAGTTGTGCCGGGCCGCCGGCGACAAGTCGAAGTACATGGAGTACAAAATGACGGACGTGCTCATCAGCAGCGTCCGGCCCGGCGGGGCTGCCCAGGGCGGCGAGGCCCTCCCCTTGGAGGAGGCGTCTTTCAATTACGGCAAGATCGAGGAGACCTACACCTTGACCGACCACAAGACCGGCAAACCCTCCGGCGACGTCAAGGCCAACTGGGACCAGGTTACCAACAAGGGCGCCTAGTCCTCGCAGTCCGGCGCGCGTCAGGCCGGCGCAGGCCGATGGACACGGGACCGGGGCCTTGGGCCTCGGTCCCGGGGCCGCTGCGCAGGGCGACTCGCGCGCGCAACGCAGGCTTCCAGTCTATGAGTGTAGCACAGGCTTCCAGCCTGTGAGGGCACAATACAGGCACGATGCCTGCGCTTTGGAGCTTTGGATTCCTTTCGGATGTCGTATTTCGTGCTTCGGATTTGGATAAGGAGAGCAGCGTGGCATTCGACGCGTTCCTGAAGATCCAAGGCATTCCCGGGGAAAGCGCCGACGAGGCGCACAAGGACTGTATCGAAGTCCTGGGCTACAGCCACGGCATGACGCAGGCGGCCACCGGGCACGGCCGCGCTCACGCCCCGGAGGTCCGCGGACGTTGCGAGCTCCGGGACTTCTCGATCGTCAAAGCGGTGGACAAGTCCACTCCCCTGTTGGCAAAGCACCTCTGCGAGAACAAGCTCATCAAGGAAGTCAAGCTGGAGATGTGCCGCGCCGGTGGGAACAAGGAGAAGTACTTGGAGTACACCCTGTCAAACGTGATCGTCAGCAGCATCAGCGCAAGCAAGGGCCAGGGTGGAGCGGGGTTGCCGTTGGAGGACATAGCATTCAGCTACGGCAAGATGACGTGGACCTACTTCCAGACCGACCTCAAGACCGGCAAGCCCAAGGGGACGATCGAGTTCATGTACGAGTTGCCGGCCGGTTAGTGATGCTGGCCGGAGGGCTCGTTGTGCGGTTTCGCGGGTGGCCGGACCCGGGGGCGGAGTTTGACGGCGGAACGATCGGGCAGCTTTAGGGAGTCGCGACCGTGCCTGAGTACCTCAACATCGAGAGTCCGGTCAAGCTTACGGCCGGGAAGGACGCGGGCAAGGAGGCGTTTGCGCTCCTATCCTTCTCGGGCCACGAGGAACTCTCCCGGCTGTTCAGCTACTCCCTGGAGCTGCGGTCGTCCAGGGACGACATTCCGCCGGACGAGATCCTCGGCAAGCCGGTCTCCTTCAGCGTCGTGGACGCCCGCAACGAGCCGCGGCACTTCCACGGCCACGTGAGCCGATTGGTTGCGCTGGGCGAGGAAGAAGGGTTCCGCCGGTACGAGGCCGAGGTCGTGCCTTGGCTCTGGTTTCTCACGCGCACGAGCGACTGCCGCATCTTCTCCGGGAAGACCGTGCCCCAGATCGTCGAGGCCGTGTTCGAGGACCTGGGTTTCGCCGTGTACGACAAGCTCAAGCCGGCGCGGACCTACAACAAGTGGGACTACTGCGTGCAGTACCGGGAGACGGACTTCGACTTCGTCTCGCGGCTGATGGAACAAGAGGGGATCTTCTACTACTTCAAGCACGAGAAGGGGAAACACACGCTCGTGCTGGGAGACTCGCCGAAGGCGTACGGCTCCCAGAGCAAGGATGTTCCCTACGCGTATGGATACGCGGAGGAAGCCGCTCCCGAGAGCGTCACCCAGTGGACCCACCAGTACCAGTTCGTCCCCGGCAAGTACACGCTCACCGACTACAACTTCAAGGATAAACCGGCCAAGGCGGAGAAGCATCCCTCGAAGCTGCTGGAGACTACGGCACCGGGCAAGGCTAACCCGAAGCTCTTCGACCCTAAGAAGTACGAGCTGTTCGAGTACCCCGGGGAATACGACGACAAGGATGCCGACAAGGGGTACTGCGAAGCCTACATGCAGGAGGAGGAAGTCGCCTACAACGTGGTGCAGGGATCGGGCACCTGCGAGTTCTTCGCGCCCGGAGGGAAGTTCAAGCTGGTCGAGCACCCGGCGGACCTGGAGAACGCCGAGTACGCGATCACGTCGGTTCAGCACTCGGCCTCGGCCGGACGCGAGGAACGGGGCGGAAGCGACTACGCCAACACCTTCACGTGCATTCCCGCCGAGGTCCCCTTCCGGCCGGCGCGGATCACGCCCAAGCCGGGAATCCAGGGCGTGCAGACGGCGGTGGTCGTCGGTCCGTCGGGGTCGGAGATCCACACGGACAAGCACGGCCGGGTGCGGGTGCAGTTCTTCTGGGACCGCTACAACACGCGGATGCAGCCGGTAGAAGACTCCAAGAAGGCCGAGAAGCAAGCGGCGCCCGTCTGGATCCGCGTAGGGCAGATCGTGGCGGGGAAGAATTGGGGGGCGATGTTCATTCCCCGCGTCGGCCAGGAGGTGATCGTCACGTTTCTGGACGGCGATCCCGACCAGCCGCTGGTGACGGGCGTGGTCTACAACGGCGACCAGACCCCCCCCTACAACCCCGAGGACGAGCCGACCAAGAGCTACATCAAGACCAACTCCTCCCTCGACGGGAAAGGATACAACGAGCTGCGGTTCGAGGACAAGGCCGGCAAGGAGCAGGTCTTCATCCACGCCCAGCGGAACATGGACGTCCGCGTCGGCGCGGACTCGATGGAGAGCGTCGGAAACGATCGCCACCTGATCGTCGGCGGCGAGAAGGACGGCGCCAAGAAGGGGTTCCAGATGGAGATGGTCTACGTGGACAAGTACACGACGGTCCACCGCAACCAGGTCGAGCACGTCGGCGGCGACATGGGGCTGAAGGTCGGGGGGATCGACGGGCCGGGCAACCAGGACATCATCGTCAAGGGGACGAAGAAGGAGTTGATCGAGGGGGAGAACCACGTTCACGTGAAGAAGGACCGGAACGAGAAGGTGGACATGAACCAGTCGCTGACCGTGGGCCAGAACCAGCAGGAAAAGGTGGGGATGAAGCATGCCCTGGAGGCCGGCCAGGAGATCCACCTCAAGAGCGGCATGAAGGTGGTGATCGAGGCGGGGATGCAGTTGACGCTCAAAGGGCCGGGCGGGTTTGTGGACATTGGACCGGCGGGCGTGACGATCCAGGGGACATTGGTCAACATCAACAGCGGCGGGGCTGCCGGGAGCGGCAGCGGATCGAGCCCCACGGCCCCGACCGATCCTCCGGAGATCAGCCCCCCCGAACCGACACCCGCCGACGGCCACAAGACCGGACAGAAATCCACGCCGTATTGAGCCATCGGCCTGGAGCTTGCCATCATGCCAGGATCAGGGTCACGACGAACTAGGACCCGCGCTCGCGGGCCCCTGCGCAAACGGCGGGTGGAACACATCGTGTTTGACGACGAGGTGGTCGAGGTCCCACGCCAACGGTGGGGGCTTGCTGTCCGTCAGCGCAGGAAGGAACTGATGGTCAGAATGCAGTACTACCGCGGCGGCCCGTCCTACGTGTACCCGCTCCCGAAAGCGGCGGAGGAGCTGTATGCCTTTCTTCAGATACTGCTGGCGGCAACCGGCCGCCATTTCAAAATCAACCAGCAGAGTCCGGGGGTGGCCGGCCTGTGTCACTTGCTCGGGGGGGCCCAGCTCGACCTGTCCGTGGTCCGTGCCGCCATAGACCGTCTCGTGGGCGCGGTCCGCCGGTACCGCCAGGGCGAGCAGTACTTCGAGCTCGCCAAGGATCACTTCGACGCCGCGGTCTACTGGTACAATGTCGCCGATGCGAATTTCCGCAAGTATCGGCAGGCGCTGATCCGTGGGGAGGAACGCAGCGAGACGTTTCTGAAGGCCACGGTCTTCATCTCGAGTGTCATTGCCTCTGCGGCGGGCGGCCTCGCTTTCGGCAGCGTTTGGGCAATAGCGGGCGTGACCGGCGGCTTTACATTCGCCACGGGACTTGGCTCTGAACTCTCGAAGTGGGGTCACTTGGGAGAAAGCCCCAATATCAAACGCGTCTTCGTGGAAGCGATCACCGCGTTTATCGCCTCACTGATTGGCGGCCAGGTCGCGAAATGGATTCCAGCACGCTTTACAACCGCTGCTGCTCAGGAGCTCGTTTCCGGGAAGCTCGGCCCTGGAATGAAGGCGGAACTCCTGATCGCTTTAAAAGGACTCGGACCCTCGGGTCCGAACAAAGCCATCGGGATCGTTCTCTCCGCGCTCGCAAAGGCGCCGGCCCCGGCAATTCGCGACCTTGCTCTTAAGACATACGACGACATGAAGGGAAGGAAGAATGTGACGCTTGGCGATATAATCGACGCGCTGGCAAAGAACTTCGCCCAGAGCTTCGGCAAGAAGACTGGCGAGACAGTGCTCAAGAGCCTGCTCGGTTCAGCCGGCCTGAAGTGACCCGGCTCACCCCACTTTCCCGGAGGAGGGCCTTGCCACACCGCGTTTCCCAGGTTGTATAGCCCGGCCGCGAGGGGAATCGGGGAAGTTCCCACCGGGGCCAGATGTCGGTATATTGGAACCGCTCAAGTTCCTGCAAAGCGTAGGGTCGCGCAGTAATCGGGCGGCAAGATGCGAGTCATCATCCAAGTCTCCTCGGGCCCAGCCGCCGGCAAGAAAACCGTGCCCGGACCCGGCCGGACCGTGCAGATTGGCCGCACGGAATGGGCGGACTACTCCTTCCCGCAGGACGGAAAACTGACATGAGCGATTGGCAGACGCAACTAGAGAACCCGGCGACCCGCCAGTACGCCCCGATCCCCAAACACAGCGGCGGCCCCACGCGGGGACGGCATGGGACCGTCATGAATCTGTCGTTCGCCGAGGCCCTCCAGGTCCTCCGCGCGGCGACCTACGACCACGGCGCAGAGACGGCGGGCAAACCGCCCTCCCTGTGGGGTTATTGCCAAGGGAAGGTCTATCGCTTTATGTGGGACGGTGCCGGCGCATGGCACGGGTATCCCGCGGATGAGAAGCCGCCCCAGGCCGTCCTTCAGCAATGGCGGGAGGACGGTACAATCAGCGAAGTGGAATACGGAAAGATCCGTCGTCTCCCAAACCGTGGCCACTGAACGATGCGAGTGATCCTTGAAGTAGCGTCTGGTGCTGGGGCCGGCAAGACGATCGTGCTCGGACCCGGCCAGACCGTGCAGGTCGGCCGCACCGAATGGGCGGATTACTCCTTCCCGCAGGACGGGCGTATGTCGAGCATCCACTTCGCCTTGGAGACCGATGCCGCCGGCTGCTACGTGCGCGACCTCGGAAGCACCAACGGCACGTTCGTGGGCCGCCGGCGGATCGCGGACCGGGTCGCGCTGCGTCCCGGCGATGAAGTGCTGGCCGGCCAGACCCGATTCGTCCTCCAGATGGAAGGTGATTCCCCGACAGGAACGCCGCTTTCGGGCATGGAAGGTGCCCCGCAGCCGGCCGCAGGGGCTTACGTCCCTCCGCTCCCTGTTTCCCTACAGCAGGGGGGAGCAACCTATACCGTGGAGAAGTGCGATTCGGGGCTGACCCTCTGCCGCGGGAACAACGACCAGATCCCGCCGGCCAACCTGGCCGTCCTGTTGTGCCAGTCGTGCCCGGCCTATCTGATCGTCGATTTCCGCAACCTGGGCTCGCCGCCGCCCGAGGAGCTGGCCTCGCGCAACTACCTGTTTGATTGGCTCCCCCCGCCAGCGGCGGCCGTGGCCTCGCCGGTGGTGGTCGGACAGGACGACCTGCTGACTTGGCCGATGCTCATCGCCGAGGGTTGGGGAAAAGACGCGGTGATTTGCTTTTTCTCCCAACAAGAGAAATCGGCCGTGCTGGACCACCTGCGGCACGTCATCCGCGCCAAGCCCGAAAGGCAAGACACGGTCGGAGCGATCTTGGGCTTCTGTTGGCCGAGCGTGGCCTCGATGCTCTTGGCCCACAGCGCCCCCGCCATGGTCCAGCAGTTGCTCGTCGGCATCGACGCCGTGCTCGTGGAACTCCCCGACTTGCCAGATACGTGGCAGGTTTACGGGCAGGCCCGCGTGGCGGACCTGCTCGCGGAAGTTGGATTCTCCAGAAAACCAGCGGAGCACTCCGGTGCCCCAGCGTAGTGATTGCGACCAACAAGAGGAGCGTGTATCATGCCCCCGGCTGCGAGAATCAGCGACATGCACACCTGTCCGATGGTCACGCCGGGCACGCCGCCGATCCCGCACGTGGGCGGCCCGGTCAGCATGGGATTCCCGACGGTGATGATCGGCTTCATGCCTGCGGCGCGGGTCGGCGACATGGCGATTTGCGTGGGTCCGCCGGACACCATTGCCAAAGGTTCGATGACGGTGATGATCGGCAACATGCAGGCTGCCCGCATCGGCGACCTCACGATGCACGGCGGGACGATCGCCATGGGCTGCCCGACGGTGATGATCGGCGACGTGGGGATGGGCGCAGCGGGCTCGCCCCAGGGAGCGACCATGAGTGCAGCCAAAAAGGCCGGGGCTCCTTTCTGTGGGAAGTGTGGCAAGTAAAAGGGCCCGGGAACTACTATGGGCACGGCGTCCGTCACGATCAGCCAATACAGCCTCGATGACCTTCGTGCTGGTTTGCAGCGGGAGCCGAGCGCGTTGTTTGCGATTCTCGACGCCTGCGACGAACCGCGCGTACCGAAGAAGGTCGGGGAGTTGGGCGACCGTGCGGTGTCGCTCTATCGCGGCTCGGCCGAAGAGGAGTATTGGGCAATCGCACCGTACCTGGTGCAAATGGACGAACAAGTGCTTTCCTGGATTGTGAAGAACCTCTCGAAAGATCCTTGGGGGATCTTTGCGGTCGCGCCGGTGGACCTGTTGGGTCTGCGCACACATTTTCGCCGCTTTCTCACGGTCGAGGACCCCAAGGGCGTGCGGATGTACTTCCGGTTCTACGACCCGCGGGTGCTGCCGACGTTCCTTGAATCATGCACGAACGAGGAGGGGAGCACGTTCTTCGGTCCGATCCGAAAGTTTATTGCTCCCAACGAGGACGGCACGCTCGTAACCATCGAACGCGCGGCGAGTCCTCGGCAGCCATTCGGTTGAAATGGAAAGGTTCGGATCGACACCTGGAGATTCTGAGAGACTGGTCCCATGTTCAAGATCCGCGAGGAACAGATCAAGGTCTTTGAAGCAACACAGGCGAGGCGGTTTGAAGATCGTGTGATCCGGTTCTTGCAGGATGAGTTCGCCGACGCTGCGGAATCATCACCCGAGGAATTGAGACCCCAAGTCGCTTCTCAAATCGCGAAGGCTACCTCATACGGACTCAAGAGCGAGCAAGAGGCCGTGACCTACGTGGTGACCGCCTGGTTGCTCGGCAGCGACTTTGACGAGAAGTACCAGGAAGCGCGTGAGGTCCTCGCTGATGCTGAGTCGCCTCCCGAGGTCAAGGCCGAGTGGCTGGCAGAATGGGGGCCGGCGAAAGCCCAAGAGATCGTTGAGGAGGGTGCGTTGGAGGTCTAGGTCATGCGTAGCCCAACGTCAACAAAACCTCCAGGAGGCCTTTCCCAGCGGCTTAAGGCGCTTGCGGAGCAGGTCTCCAAAGCTGGGGACCGTGAGCAGCGAGGGGCTCAAATCCTAGGAAAAAAGGTTGCCGACTGGGCCAGCGGGGTCTTTGGGCGGATCAAAGACTCATTCACGGGCGGCCCGAATGGGTATGTTTGCATTCCCTGCCTAATCAGAGAACTCAAGAAAAGGTTGAAGGTGACCAAAGTCCCTGGTATGAAGGCTGAAGACGCGGATGCCGCTATTAGACAAGCGATCAAAGACCAGGAGAAGATGCTGGAGGCAAAGAAGAAGGAACTCGAAACCTGGGATGATAACGCCAAGAAGAAGTTCAAGACGGCTTTCGGCAAGGACGACGACAGATCGCGAGACACGATCAAGGCTCGCATTGCCGAAATGTTGACAGTTAACAAGTCCCTGACTGTAGACAACTTCAAACCAGCGCGACCTTCGAAAGCCACGAGGTTCGCTTATGTCTATCCGACGGACAAGACTCATACGGTATACTTAGACAAGGCCTTTGCCAAGGCGCCACCGAGCGGGAAGGACTCCCGGGCAGGTACACTATGCCACGAAATGTCGCACTTTAGCGACATCGGAGGAACGACAGACAAATTCAAGGATGCGAACGGCGGTAAGCCCATATACGGTGTTACGGCGTCACGAAAGCTGGCGGTTGATCATCCCGATCTCGCGATGAAGCATGCGGACAGCTTTGAGTACTACTTGGAAGATGTGCCGTAGCGTGGGATGCGTGCTGATTTGCAGTGGTGTGCTGAACAGTTGCAGACCCGCGGAAGACAAGGGGTACCATATGACAGAAGTGCCGGTTAAGAAGACGATTGCGGTTGCGAAGCCCAGCCCTGGGCGTCTAGTTGTAACTGTGCGTTTTGAGAATATCTCCAACTTCGATGTGTTCGTCCTAAGAGACGAGCCTTTTCTTTTTGTGACGTCTGGGACATTAGACATAGACGACATAGGTCCTTCGGAAAAGAGAGCGCCGTATACGCTTGCGGACTACGAACGTGTCGCCCCTGGTAAGACGACAACGAGAAGCAGGGAGATAGCTTCGCAGTTCGATTGGCTGGCGGGAACCCACACCTACGAGGTCTCCGTCTCAGGCGACTACCAGGATCCCGTCGACGCGCGAGAGTGGAAGGGGCCGGGAGTTTCGGCCCAATTCTCGTGGACGAGGGAATCTTGAATTCCGAACGAATCGCAAACCGCGAGGCAGTTGTCATGAGTACGACGATTGGCTTCGCGAAGCTCGAACGGCGCATGATGAGCAACGAGCGGCTGCCGCCGGACGTGCGGGTCGCTCTGATCGAGTTCAAGAACTGCATTCGCCGCGGCAATCCGCGGCCGACGGTTTTCGATAACAAGGAAGGCGGGCTCCCCGCAGCGGCGGCCGGGCAAGTTTGCTACGAGTATCAGGTGGGGCAGGCCCGTGCCGCTACCCGCGAGTACCCTTCTGGCCGCGGAAGCCGCCGCCTCGTGGCCCTCGTCGACGCGGGCGGCAACATCCTGCGGACGTACTTTACCGGAGACCATTACATCCCCGGGGAATGGTATGAGCTGCAATTTCCGTAGTGGGCCAGCAGCACCCTCACCCTACCCTCGAAGGAGGTTGTGGCGATGAAGCGACCTAGGTATTCTCGGTTGTGGCTTAACGTGATTCTCGGCGGGCTTCTGGCGGCGCTCTGGTGCGGTAGCGGCCCGGCCGAAGAGCCCAAGGTCCGCTTCCGCGACCTGGTGTTCAAGTCATACGAAGAGGACGATCTGGCCCCGGTGAGCCAAGAGTTGGGCCTCCAGGACAAGAAGGTCGAGTTCACCAGCCTGGAGTACAAGATCCTCCTGCTCCGCGGGCCCGACGACAAGGGGACCTACGTGGACCCCAAGACCCACCGCTTCAAGATCGGGGACCGCATCCGCGTGACCGTCCGGCCGTTGGGCAAGTCGTGCATCTACATCTACCACGTGGGCGCCAGCGGCGAGGGCCGGTTTCTCGTGCCCAAGGCCGAGGAAGAGGCCCGGCTGTTCCAGCCCAAGGAGCTGATCTCGCTCCCCGAGGACGGGTACTTCGAGTTCATCCCGCCGCCCGGCGACGAGAAGGTCTTCGTCGTGGCGACCGCCAAGCCGGTCGAGGACCGGACGGTGCTGGCCAAGGTGGTCGCCAGCCGCGACGACCGCGACGACACGCCCGAGATGAAGCGGGTCCGCCAGAGCCTCAACGCGGTGGTCAAGGACGTGCTGGTCAGCGCCGTGGAAAAAGAGCAGGCCAAGCGGGAGAAGACGGTCATCTATCGGGGGCTTCTCCCGGCAGGATCGGAGAAGGAGAAGTTCCTCGAGGACGTGAAGGCCCGGGGAGTCGCGCGCGGGTCGCTGGAATTGCCGCCGGAAAAGAAGGGAGAGGGGACGCTGATCGTGAGCTTCCGGATCGCGGACCTGCCCAAGGACGTGGGGACAGGGATGCTGGTGACCATTCCCCTGCGGTCGGAGAAGTAGCACAGCCTTCCAGGCTGCCGCAGAGTAGGACAGCCTTCCAGGCTGTGACAAAGTAGCCCGGTCACTCCGAAGGGGGATTGCCTCGCCAATCCCCCCGCGGATAGACTCACTAGTGGGTATGTTTGGGGGTTTCCAAGTGGGCTGTCGTTTCTGTCGGGGAGAGAAGGTATGCAGCGGCTAGAATCTCATCGCATCCGGGTCCTGGCGGCGTCGCTGGGCTTGCTCGTGCTGTTGTTTGTGCGTGCCGGCCTGGCCGAAGACAAAGTGCGGTTCCGCGACCTCTGCGACGCCATGTTCGACGAAGGCAAGGGCGAGGACATCGCCAAGCTGATCGGCTACCAGGTGCCCGCCACCCAGGTCATCGCCCTCCAGTACAAGGTCCTCCTGTACGAAAAGGCCGGCGACAAGGCCGTCGAGAAGACGGTGGATCCCAAGACCTATCCGTTCAAGGTGGGCGAGCGCATCCGCCTGACCGTCGAGCCGTACACCAAGTCGTACATCTACATCTTCCACGTCGGCGCCAGCAAGAAGGAGGTCTTCCTCCTGCCGCGCAAGGGCAAAGAGCCGCCGTTGGTGGACGCCAAACAGCAGGTCTCGCTGCCCAGGGACGGGTTCTTCGAGTTCGTCGCCCCTCCGGGCAGTGAGAAGCTCCTGGTCGTGGCCGCCCAGAAGCCGGTCCCCGACTTGAGCGTGCTGGCCAGCGTGCTCTCGAAGTACAACGATCCCAAGGCCGTTTTCACGCCGGAAGAACAGGAAATCAAGAAGACGCTCAATGCCACGGTCGAGGCGAATCTGAAGTCGGTCCAGGAGCGGGAGATCGAGAAGCGGGACCAGGTGGTCAAGTTCCGCGGCATCGGCGACGAGGCGGAGCGCAAAGATCTGGCCCAGGACGTGCAGACCAGGGCCCCCGCATCGGCGACCCTGGAAGTGCCCGGCGCGAAGCCCGATCAAGGCACCCTGGCCGTGTACATCAGCGTCAGGCCCGGCGACAAGCAGGGCGGGCCGTCCAGCCTGCTGGTCACCATCCCGTTGAAGTCGGCCGTGGCCGTCTCCGCGGGCGGCGGCCAGTAGGTTATGCTTCAGCATAACGCGCCGTGACGGCAATCCAGGCTATCGGCTATCAGCCATCAGCCACCAGAGAAACCTGACGGCTGAAAGCTGACGGCTGAACGCTGATCGCGTAGGAGGCAACCATGAAGTCGAGCCGTGTCTTCCGTCGAGGGGCGCTGGAGTTGCTCGCGGCCGTTTGCGGGCTGGTGGGCGCCGCACCCAGAGGGTGCCCGGCCGCCGGACCCGAAGACGTTCTCTTCCGCGACCTGATCCGCGTCCAGGCCGAAGAGCCTCGCCTGCGGATCAATTGCGGCGGGCCGATCGGCGTCGTCCACGCGCTGGCGTTCACCTCCGACTCCTCGCGGCTTTGCTCGGCCGGCACCGACAAGACCGTGGACGTCTGGAACCTCTCGGTCTTCACCCGCGATTTGCAGGCGGTCTTCCTCCACGAGCGGGCGATCCGCTGGCAGGTGGCCCGCGGCCCGCTGGGCCACGTCTATGCCCTGGCCGTGGACCCCAAGGAAGGGTTGCTGGCCATCGCCGGCCACGGGGCCATGACCTCCTTGGGCGAAATCCTCCTGGTCAACCCCAAGAATGGCCGCCTCGTCCGGGTCCTCGAAGGGCACCGTCAGACCATCTCCTCGCTGGCATTTTCGGCCGACGGCCAGTGGCTCGTCTCCTGCGACCTCTGGGGGCAAACCATCGTCTGGAAACGAGGCGATTGGAAGCCCCAGATCGTGGTTCAGCCCGACGAGCAGATCCACGGCATCGATACGGCCAGGCTGATCGAGACCCGGGGCGTGGAGAAGCGACTGGCGGTGTTCGCCGGCGCCGGCCGCGTCATTGTGCCGATCTACGTGGGCCAGGCCGACGACGGCAGCCTCCGCTGGCAACTCCGCGGCGTCAGTCTCGTTGACCGCAACGGCGTCCGCAACCTGGAGCCGTTCCATCGGGGCGCGGTGACCGCCCTGGCCGCCACGCCCGACGGCACTCGCTTGGCCTCCGCCGACTGGGTCGGCGATTTCCGCACCGGCAAGGGCAGTCTCTATCTCTGGGACTTGCGCGGCGGCAAGGTCCGGGTCGAGCGCCGCGACCCGGGCGCCAAGGTGCTTTGCCTCAGCTTCAGCCCCGACGGCCGCACCCTGGTCGCCGGAACGGCCCCCTTCAAGGCAGGCCGCGAGCCGGCGCAACTCCAAGTGTGGGACACCGCGACCTTCCAGCCCACGCGCCGCCGCACGTCTCCGGACAGCGTTTCGGCCTGCGCCGTCAGCCCCGACGGCAGACAACTGGCCTACACCAGCGGCCGCGCCGGCGAGGTCTCTTGCGAGGCGTTGGACGGGAGCCGGGACCCCCGCGTGCTGCACGGCCGGGGCCGGCGGGTCCAGGCGGTCGCCTTTGCCGCCAAGGAGCCGCTCTACCGCGTAGCCTTCGGCACCGAATTCCGCTACCGGGCCTTCAACCAGTACGGCGACTTGCAGGAGAGCTTCGATCCGCAGCGACTGGCCGCAAGCCGCGGCCCATTGGACCGGGACCAGTGGCTTTCGCCCGATTGGGGCGCCGGCGGCTGGACGGCCAAGCGCACGCCGCAGGGAACGCTCGAACTCTCCCTGAACGACCAGCCCAAGGGCCAAGTGGCCCCGCAGACCGTGCTGGTCGAAGGGGCCATACGCTCCTATTGCTGGGTCCCGGACAAGGACGGAAACCCCTTTGCCATTGCCGTCGGCACGGAGCTGCAAAACAGCGTCTACGTGTGTCGTCTGGCGGAGAAGGGCAATTGCCCCATCTTGCGCCACTTCCGCGGGCACGAGGATTACGTCACCTCGCTGGGCGTCTCCGCCGACCGGAAGTATCTCGTCTCCGGGGCCGCCGACGGCACGATCGGCTTCTGGAGTCTCGCGGACCTGGAGCAAGAGCCGACGCTTTTCGGCCGCTGGGGAGCCGAGCTGGCAGTCGCCGCAGAGGAGCCTGCCGGTGCGAAGGGGCAACTGGTCGTCAAGCGGATTCACCCCGCCGGGCCGCTCTTTCACAAAGGGATGCGCCAAAGCGACGTGCTGGCCGAGATCCGCTGGTTCGAGCAGCGCGGCGGCGGGGCCGCCGGATCGATTCAAGGGGGCGTTCTCCGCACGGAGAAACAGTCCGCCGCCATCCTCGATGCCCTGCGCAAGTTGCCTTGGGGGACCGAAGTGATATTCAGCTATCGCCGCGACGGGGCCGCGCGCCCGCCCTTCGTCCTCCGCCCCGCCTGGCAGCCGCTGGCGTCGCTCCTTGTCGCCGGCGACGGGCAGTGGGCCTTCTGGACGCCGGAAGGCTACTACGACGCCTCGGAAAACGGCTACACGCTCTTCGGCTGGCAGGTAAACCACCGCAGCCTCGAGACCATGCCCGACTTCTATCGCGCCGACCAGTTCCACAAGACCCTGGAGCGGCCCGAGGTCCTGGAGCGGCTCCTGCAAGACGGCAGCCTCGACGAGGCCCTGCGCCGGGCCAAGGTCGTGCCCAAGGTCGAGCTGCAAAACACCCTCCCCGACCGGATCGCCCAGACGCCCAAGGTCGAGATCCTGTCGCCCGACACCGACGCCGCCGTGCAGGGCAACGTGGCCAAGGTCCTCGCCCGGGTCCACGTCCCGGCAACGGTCGAGAAGCCGGAAGAGGTCCGCGTACACGTCTACGCCAGCGGCGTGATTGCCACCAGGCCGCCCAAGAGAATCCCCGGGCCTGCGACCAAGGAGGGCCGCCAAGAGACCTACGAGTTCGAGGTGCCGCTTCCGACCGAGGCGCGGACCCTGATTCAGGTCGTGGCCGGGACTGCGGAGATCAGCACCCCGCGCGAAGTCGTGGTCAACCGGCCCGCGGCGCCGGCGCCGGAAGTGTCCAGGAAGATCACCGTGCTGGCCGTGGGCATCAACAAGTACAAAGACCCGAAGATCGGCAATCTGGAGGGCCCGGTCTCCGACGCCCAGGCCGTGCTGGAGTTGCTGCGGAGCCAGACCAAGGGGCTTTACGTGGTCGAGACGGCCGATCTGTTGACCAACGAGAACGTCACACCCGCAAAGTGGCACGAGGCCCTCCAACAGGTCAAGGACCGGCTGCGCCAGACCGCCGGGCCCGACGACCTGGTGGTGCTCTTCCTGGCAGGGCACGGCGTGCGCGACCCGAAGACGGGGAAGTACTACTACCTCGGCTACGAGTTCCCGTTGGCGGACTACTGGGCGGGGGACTTCAAGGACTGCATTTCCTGGGACGATTTCCGCGTCCTGGCCGAGATCCCGTGCCGCAAGCTGGCCCTCTTGGACACGTGCCACAGCGGGGCGATCCAGCCGACCTCCACCGACGCCAAGACGGCCGTGCGGGGGTTGCAGGACGCCGTCATCTTCACGGTCACGGCGGCCACCGGCGACCAGTTGTCGATCGAGCCCGTCGGCGGCAAGCACGGGATCTTCACCGCGGCCATCTTGGAAGGTCTGTCGGGCGGGGCCAATGTTGCCGGGAAAGGCGGGGCCGCCGACCGGGTCGTGACCCTCGGCGAGCTGGTGCGGTACG
>CAYGZI010000011.1:0-5724 GCA_964354245.1 uncultured Planctomycetaceae bacterium | reverse complement strand
GTCGAGCGCGCGGTGCCGCAAACCGCGCAAAAGATCCTGGGGGCCATTCCCGAGGGCCAGCGCCGCGGCCAGAATACGCAGCAGCCCACGGCCGCCCCGCAGGAGCTGATCCCTTATACCAATGAGGTCCCGCTGACGCAGCCCGGCGCGAAAAGGGATGAAGGATGAAGGATGAGGGATGAAAGATGAATGAGAAGTGAGAAATGAGAAATGCAAAGTGCGAAATGGGAAAGGAGGCTTCATGTGGGCAATTTGCACTTCTCATTTCTCACTTCTCATTTCTCGCTGCTGTAGCACCGTGCCGCGTCAGCTATCCCAAAGCTGAAAGCCGACGGCTGACGGCTGATAGCTGAGGGCTGACGGCTGAAAGCTGATCCGAGGTGAGCTATGCCCCCCACCAATCCTCCCCCTCCATCCGGCAAGCCCGGCGATTCCGGCGGCCCGCGTCCGGGCAAAGCTGACTGGCGCGGCAAGGCGAAGCCCGCGGGCGCCACCGGCCGCTCGGCGGGCGAGCGGGGCGCGACCTGGAAGGAAAAGACCGACCTGGAGTACCGCCGCGCCAAGCGGCGCTACCGGAGGAAGCTCGTCGCGATGCTGGTTGGCTCGGTGTCGCTCCTGGCATGGCTGGCGTACCTTTACGTGAACCCGCACTTCTGGCCCCGGCCGCACTTCCTCGCCGTGGTGGTCATTCAGTACGGCCCATCGTCCGAGCCGCTGGGCTTCTCGCTCATTCCGCCCAACGGCTGGGCCCAAGAAGACGCCGATCGCTTCGGACTCCTCACCGACCATGAGATCGCAAAATACTCCGAGGTGGAGTACGACCCGTCGAAACCCCCCCTGGACGGGTTCCACGAGTTGCGGAAGGAGATTGGGAAGTCGCGGCGCGGCTGGCTGAGGAGGGACCCGGTGATCGTGTATCTCAGTATGCACGGCGCGGTAAACAAGGACGGCAATGCCTGCCTCATTCCCCCCGGCGTCCCTCCAGAGGATCTCTATCAGAGCGACAAATGGCTCCCGTTGTTAGACGTGCTGAAATACCTCTTCGCCGAAGACGGTCAGCACAAACCGCCCGCCAATAAGCTCCTCATCCTCGACTGCAACCGCATGGACGCCAACTGGGGCCTCGGACTCCTCTACAACGGCTTCGCCGACGGCCTCCAAGAGGCCCTCAACACCGCCGGCGTCCCCGGCCTGGTCATCCTCAACTCCACCAGCCCGGGACAGATCGGCTGGACCTCGCCCGAACAGTTCCAGTTCCAGGGCTCGGTGTTCGGCCACTACGTCTGGCTCGGGCTGATGGGTGAGGCGGATCGATACTGGCCTGATCGCAAAGGGTACAATGACACAGAAGTGTCTTTGGAGGAGCTGCACCGCTATGTCAGGACGCACGTGCAGGATTGGGTGCAAAGGTACTGGGCCGACGCGCAGGTGCCCATGCTGGTTAGGAGAGATGAAGACAAGAAGGACTTCGCGCTGGTCCGTGCCTTGTCGGAGAACCAGCTCGCGGAGGTGAAAGAGGCGCCCCCGGACTACCAGCCAGACCCCCGCTGGGAGCGAGACGTTGCCCCCCTGTGGAACGAGCACGCGAAGCTCGAAAAGCAGAGCCCGTGGCGCAACGACCCGCTCGGCTGGGAGGGGTTCCAGCACGGACTGCTGCAGTTGGAGCAGCTCGTCCTGGCCGGCAAAGCCTACGTGGACGAATTCAAGCGGCGCAAGGACGCACTGGAGGCCTTGGCCAAACGGCTCGGGGAAGACCCGCTCACCGCAAAGCTGGCGGCGTATAGTCTGCCGCTGGCCGCGTCGTTTTCGACTCCTCCGAGAATTAACCCCGAGGCCAAGCGTCTGCTGGAACAGTTTCAGCAGCTCCCCGACGAGAAGCGGCGGCCTGAGGACTTGCTGGCGTTTGTGGAGAAGACGCGGCAGGCTGGCAAGGGCGACGGGACCAAACGGCAGCCCGACGTGATCGAGTGGCACTTCGTGCGCATGCTTCAGGCCCACCTCGATCCCGAGGTCCGCAAGGCCCAGCCGGACCTCGTCAAGCAGGCCCTTCTGGCCCGGCAGGCGGCCGAGTCCGCAGCGGCGCCGGAGGACGAGCGGGTCCACTGGTGGCTGCAGAATCTGGTCAGCGCGGCGGATAATGAGCGGCGCCTGGCCGAGGACAAGCTCTTCGTAGGAAGCGGTGGGGCCTTGAAGCAAGCCCAAGAGGGATTCGCCGCGGCAATCGGCAAAGTTGGCGGCGGCGGGTACGCGGAGGCGCAATCGCGGGCCGAGGCCGTGGCCAGGGCCTTTGACCTGCGGGACCGCGCCTGGGCCAGGACTCCTTATCTGGCCCAGTGGGTCCTCGCACGGCTCAACGAGAGCGACCCTGCCCTGTCCGACGAATTGGCCAAGCTGATTTCCGCCACGCGCCAATTAGGGCGGGAATTGGACCGCGAACTCGCCCTCCAGGGCACGGGGCCGTCTGCCGGAGGAGAAGGGGAGAAGGGGAGAAGGGGAGAAGGGGAGAACGCGCCACCCGCCACCCGCCACCCGTCACCCGCCGAAGGCGCCGTCAGGAGTTCGCTCGACAAGCTGGAAAAAGCCTACGAGATCGAGTGCAATTTGTTGGAGAACACGTCCAGAGGCGGCGCGGGGGACCTTAGACGGATCGCGACGGTGCTTGCCGTGCCCCTAGTGATGGACGAAAAACGCCGGAAGCTGCGGAATGGCTGCTTGGAAATCCTCGAACGACTCGGAAAGATTTCGCGTGCCGCCGGGGCCGGAGGGGAAGGCCCAGTGCGCCGCGTTGCCGAGGGAACGCAGCCCGGCGAGGAGCAGAAGAGCGTTTTCTGGCTTCAGCGCCTGCCGCGGGCGAGCGAACATCCTGCCCTGATCCTGCTGAGCCGCGCGGGACTCCAGGACGACGAACGCCTGCTCCAAGAGCCCGCCGCTGCGGTGCCCAAGTCGGCCGCAAGCGAGGAGCGCGATTCGCAGCGCGCAGCCCAGGAGCTGGAGCTGAAGAAGAAGGAGCTGGCGGCCTTGGGGGGGAAGGTTCGCGAGCTGCTGGCCAAGAGTTATGAGGACGCGAACCAGTGGGCCGATAAGACGAAGGACAGTCTCGAAAAGGGAAACCGGTCGGCGGCGGAAGCACGCTCTGGCTTGAGCAAGGCCGACCGGCTGATCCGCGCTGCGGCGGGGCTGTGGCAAACCGAGCTCGCCCAGTGGGAGGCGGGGAGCGACCCGGTTTCCAAGCTCCGCAAGTTCGATCTGTACCACCTGCTCCTCTGGCATTGCCGTCGCACGCTGGAGGATTTCTGGGGCCCTGCGCCCGGCGACCCTGCGTCGTACTTTGACGTCGTGGCGGGAGAGTACCTTGCGTCGGCCGGGGACCTCGACACCTATAAGAGTGCCGCCGGCCGGCAGTACGGGAAGATCGACCTGTCGCAGCTCTTGAAGGACCGGCGCGCTGCCGCCAAGCCGCCCGTCCACGCCGTGGTCAGCCCCGACCGGGGGGGCCAGGTTGACTTGGAGGACCCTTCCACTAAGGTATACGGTGACGTGAAGGAGGCCGCGAACCTGCCGAGCGGCGAGGCGGCGCTGTACCTGGAGAGCCGGCCGGGAGGGCGGGTGGTTCCCATTCCCATGTTCCTTTCCCCTGCGGAGGCAGACCCGAAGGCCCCCGCTGGCGCGGGCCAGCGCCGCGTGCCGCGCGGGGTTCGTGGGGGAGCCGGGAAGTCGTCGAAGTTCTCCTATTGGGTCCTCTCCGACAAGTTCCCGTCAGGCGACAGCCGCGCGGACCTCGTGTCGCTGTATCGCGGCCACCGGGTGGAGGAGCACTTTACGCCGACCCCGCTGGACGCCGGCATAGAGATCGTCTTCCAGCCGCTTCCAGACAAGCAGTCGATCACGGTCAAAGGGGACGTGCGCACGGAAGGCTACGTGGTCTTCATCCTCGACTACTCGGGCAGCATGCTAAACCTTACGAGCACGCCAGAGGGCGAGCACCCTCGGTATCGGGCAGCGATGAGCACGCTGCTCAACATCCTCAAGGAGCTCGCCGCCGATCCCAGCAATCCGTATCGCGTCGGCGTTATGGTCTATGGACACCGGATCACGTACGTAGGCACATGGAGGGAAAAGAAGGGTTACTACGTGCCTGAGGATGCAAAACACTTCATCAAGTGGGATCCGAAAAGGGAGAAAGCATTCCTGTCTGCCGACGACGAGAAGACTGCCAAGGGCGATAGACTTCGCCCCGGCATAGACGTACAAACGATCTGGCCGCTCGCCCCCCTGACGAACGATGACATCGATCAGATCCGCAAGAGACTCGCGCCCCTGAAGGCATTGGGCGAAACTCCGTTGCACCGGGCGATCAATGAGGCCATCGATCACCTCAATGAGGTTCGTCCCCTGTCGCCAGATACCGTCGCCCCCTCGCGGCATATCGTCGTGATTACCGACGGCGTGAACTGGCAATTTGACGACAAGGTCGGTGTAGACAAGGTGGAATCCAAGTTTGCCAAGCCCAACGACGACATCCGGTTGGACGTCATCGAGTATCTTCTCACCGATGCAGACCTAGCAAGGGAAGCGAAGAACTACGAGGTGACCCCCGAGGAGCTGCGCGAGCAGAGGGATCGGCTTCGCGCCCTCGCGGTGAGGCAAAAGGGCGAACGTCGCACTGCCCTAAACGACGTCGAGCTTGCAGCGAAGCTCCAGGAGTCGTTGCGGCTGAGCCGATACCGGGTCTACCGCGAAGACGCCTCGGCAAGCGAGATTGCCAAGATCGAGCCCAAGGACTTGAGCAAACCGTTCGACGACATCCCGCTCAGCAAGAGTGATCTGGAAAAGCAAGGCGGGATCCCCTTCGTCGTCAAGCTCGTCGATCCGTCGCGCCAAGCGGAAGCCAAGGTCTGGATCGAAGGAGGAGAGGCCCTTCTCTTGCGCCTCAGCACCGACGGGCAGCGCCTGGAGCACGAGCGCTACACGTCCGAGGAACGGGAACGCAAGCCCAAGCCCGAGCCCGAGATCCCCCATCCGCTGGACGCCAGCCGGCGGCTCTACATCGCGCCCCACTTGCCGAAGCGCGACAAGGGCAGTATGCGTTTCTTCTTCTCCATCCAGAGCAAGGACGCGACGCTCTTCAGCCCGCGCCCCGCGGAGGCTTGGGTTGAGATCCAGCCGGTCCTGAAGAACCCCGAAGCGGCCCCGCTGTACGTGTTCTACGATATGCAATTCGTTGATCTTGCTTCGCCATTCCACCCCCAGTGCCCCGTCCCTATGCTGGAGTGTATGGCTCCCAACTGGCCCGACAAAGCCATCGACGCCAAGGTGCGGCTGTGGTGCAAGTTCACCAAGAAGACCCAGCCCGACAAGGAGCTGCGCCTGAGCGAGTTGTTCGCCAAGACGCAGCCCGGCGAGGTCGTGCGCCTGGAGGGTCTTGCACCGGAGAAGCTCCCGGGCCTGACCCTCGAGCTTCGCCAGAAGTCCGACGAGAAAGACAACCTCCACGAGGTGATCGTGACCGAGCGGTACGCGCGCGGCGCCGGCGCGCCGAAGGAACTTAATGCGCTGAAGGTCGAGATGCACCCGCGGCCGTTGAAGTTGACGGCGGTGCACCATTACATCCCTGAGGCCGGGATCGTGCGGCACACGTTTACTTACCCCTTGGAGCCGTCCGGCGCGGGGCCGGTGTGGGAGACCAAGACCTGCACGTACACGGTCTGCAAGCCGGTCTGGGAA
>CAYGZI010000010.1:0-23092 GCA_964354245.1 uncultured Planctomycetaceae bacterium | reverse complement strand
CGAGGGTCTTGCGGTCGCCGCCGGAGAGGGAAATCCCGCCTTCGCCCATCTGGTAAATGTCGCAGCCGACGACGGCGTGGGCCTGCCCCGAGACGGCGACCGCGCTCCGCCCGCCGTTGCGGATGGTGCAGCCTACGACGCGGTTGTGCGAGCCGCCGCCGATGACGACCGCGGTATCTCGCGAGGCCTCCAACACAAGACCGCGGAGGGTCACGTGCGAGGCCTCCTTCAGCCGCACAAGCGTGGGCGTGATCGAGACAATCGCCTGTCCTTCGCCGATGGGCGCAGGCGGCCAGAAGTACAAGATTCCCGTTTGGCGATCGAGGTGCCACTCGCCGGGCTGGTCGAGTTCGGCCAGCACGTTGAAGGCGTAGAACCATTGCCCGGTGCGGTATCCGTAACCGTGGTACGGCTTGGCCAGCGCGATCGAGTGCTTCTCGGCATCGATCGCCTCGACCTTCTGCCGCTGGTCGGCCCAGTCCCAGAACCAGTAGCCGTGCAGCCACACGTCGTTTTCGGCGGCCCAGCGGCGAGGGCGATCCCCCTCGTAGGCGAAAATCCCTTCCGCGCACCCCTTGGTCCCGCGCACGTCAACGGGGGTCGGCCCCAGGACCCGGGCGATCTTGATGAAGCCCTCATTGGGCCAGCGGGCGACGGGCATCGGCTTGTCTTGGAAGAACAGCTCGATACCGCCGCCGCTGGGTTGGCCATAGTCGATGATGCCCTGGGCCTTCAGGTCGGCCTGGAGCACTTTGCCGCGCGCGGCCGGCTCGAGACGGTCCAGCACGGCCGGGTCGGAGACGGGGCGATAGCCGGTCACGCGTTTGCCCCCGATCAGCCGCACTTCCGCGCCCGGCTGCCCACGGTACGCGATCGGCGATTTCTCCGTGCCCGAATCCTCCGGGCCGATCTCGAACGCTTGATTCCGCTCGTAGACGCCGCCGGCAATCCACACCGTCACTCCGCCGTCCGGCAGCCCTCCGGCCTGCTTCCGCTTCCGAATCTCGTCCCGGGCACGCTCGAGCGAAGCCAGAGGGCCGTCGGATTTCGCCGCGTTCGGCTCGGCCAGCGTGCCGGACCAGGCGTCGTTGCCGGCCGGCGAAACGTCGAGCCGCAGCTCGGCTGCCTCCATCGCCGGTCCCACGCCGAGGGCAAGAACGAGGATTAGCACCCAGGCCGCCAAAGGAAACTCAATGTCTTGAGGGGTAATGCCTCTCTGCATGGAAGTCCTCCCGGTTTGAGAAGTCTGGACGGGGTATGGACCGGTTGCTCCCGGCGTTCATGACGGCGTCACGGTCAAGGCTTCTTCCCCTGGCGATTGTACCAGTCAAGCCAGGGCTGCGGTCGGTCGCCCAGATCCTGACCGGCTATTTCCTGGAGGGCACGCCGTACCTCAGCCCGAGGACACTCGTACTCCAGGAACGGGGCAAGGATCGGAACCGTCTCGGGATACCGATGCACGCACAGGACCCGGGTGACCTCGGGCGGGGAAAGCTCATTACCGCGCCAGGGTCGCCGCGAGAACTCCTTCCAGATGGCGTCGATCACTGGAAGATCGTGGGGTCAGTGGAAGATCGTGGGAAGATCGTGGGGTCAGAGCTTGAACAGTGAATAGCGCGCGACGCAGCCGGGCCGAGCATTCCCTTGCCGGCCCACCTATTCACTATTCAAGCTCTGACCCCATCCGTACAAGGTCTTCCGCCTCAATCTGGACCCGGGCTACGCGGCAGCCCGCCTTCTGCACGTCCGCGATGCCCGACCGAATCGCCTGTTCCAGGGATTCGGCCTCGCGGTGCAAGGTGACCATGACCACGCCGGCCCGCGAGCTTGGGGAGCCGTCGACGCACCCCGCTTCGTACAAGTCTTCGACTAATTGGTCCGTCAATTCCGTTACTTGGGACAGTATGAGGGTGAAGTCGTGGCGTTTCATGGTTTACTCTCCTGTGGGATGGTGCGGCCTTGCGCAGCGTCCAACCGTTCTCAAGGGCATAATCAACGGCCTGCCGAATGTGCTTGTTGGGGTGGTCGTTCATGCGCGTTGGCCCTGGCTTCGTGCCTCCCCTGCTATTATAGCAGTTGGCAGCTTCGGTCGCATGGCCGTTGGATAGGCGGCTGACAAAACGTTACCGGACCGGCGACTCCTTGAGCCACTTGGTGAGGAACCGCACGCCGCTTTCCACGTGGGTCTCGTGGCCCCCGTCGCGCAGATCCATCTCGATCCGGTCCTCGATCCCCAGCTTGCGATAGTACACCTTGGCCGCCTCGAACTCCTCCAGCACCATCGGCCACCAGGCGATGCCGTCCTTCTTGCCGGTTTGGATCATGAGCGGGCGCGGGCAGATCAGGCTGGCCACGTCGGAGTCGGAGTACGCGGTCAGCCAGCCGTCGAAGAAGGCGTGCTCCTCCTTGGTTTCGAGGAAACAGCTATACCGCTTGTCGGGGATGACCATCTTGTTGCGGCGGTGATTGAACCAGCCGGCCACCACGGCGGCCTTGATCCGCGGCTCCAAGGGCGTCCAGAACATCGTGGCCAGCCCGCCCAATGAAAGACCCCACATACCCACCCGGCCGCGGTCGATCCGCGGGTCTTCCAGGGCCTCGTCCAGGAGCCGCTGCATGCGGACCAGCTCGATGCCGGGGAGGCTCAGGTCGGCCAGCCGGCAGAGCCGCTCGATGCGGTTGCGCCGCTCGACGCTCCGCAGGTTCATCGGCGTGACGACCGCAAAGCCCGCTTCGACCAGGCGCCGGGCATAGCTGTGATACGCGTCGCCCTCGTCCATGACGCCGAAGTTCCGCTCCGGAAAGCTGCCGATGCCGTGCTGCACGATCACCAGCGGCACCGGCTTCTCGGGCGTGGCCCCCTTGGGCACCGCGAAGATCCCTTCGGTCGTCAAGGCCCCGAGCGGCACCGTCAACCACTCGGCCCCGAGGTCCGCCAGCGGCGGGTGAGGCACGCGCTGCGTCTTGCCGCTCTTGACCAGCTCCGGCGGCTTGACCACGCCTCGCCATCCGGCCCGATTCGGCTCGACGCTCTTCAGGTACGCTTCGATGCTCGTGTAGTCCCGCTTCCACGCCTTGGCAGCCCGTTGGGGGTACTGCTCCACCAAGTACGCGCGGAGCCATGCCTCCAGTTGCGCGCCGTACGCATCGGTCCGTTTCTCTTCGAGTTGCTTGAAGTCGGCGTCCCCTGGGCCGGAGGGCCCTTGGGCGGCCGCGTTCCGGGAGGCAAAGGCCGCCAGTGCGACCATCAGCGAAACGAGGAACAGGTGGCGAGCAAGCATTGTTGAATACTCCTTTTCTCTATTGCGGGGCAGCGACCTGTTGCACTACGAGCGGCTCGCCCAGCGTGATTAACGTGAGCTTGGCCGGGGCCGAGCCCGTGGCGGTCAAGCTAATCCGGTTCTCTCCCGCCGCAAGCTGAAGGACCTGGCCCGGCGAGGAGAGCGTCTTGAGCAGCACGCCGTTGCGGTCGAACACCCGCACCGGGCCCTCTCCCCAAAACTCGGCATAGTCCCCGGTCCGCAGTTCCGCGGGAACGGATAGCTTGGCCGCCCCAACGGACAATTCCGGACTGCGGAGCACGGCATCCGATTCTGCAAGCGCCTCGACCAAGGCCACGGAGCACCGCGGCCGGGTCCCCTTGGGCAACCGCATCCAACGCAGGTTCAAGGCCACGATCCCCCGATAGTCAAACGAATAGCCCGCCGCCTTGAACTCATAGTTCGCATACGCCGGCCGGAACTCCGGCAGCATCCGCTCGCTCGTCGGCTCGGGGATCACGATCGTCCGCTCGCCCGTGAAGTCCAAGTCCACGTAATGGTCGCGGTACGTCTCGGCCCCGGATTCAAGCTGCACGTTGAGCACCGCACAAGGCTCGCCCGGGGGCGCAGCGGGCGCGTCCACGCGAAGCCGCACGGCCAGCGCCCGATGCCGAAGCAGGTCGAGCGGCTTTGCGCCGCCGCCCAGCCGCGTGCCCGGACCAGCCTGGAATCCCACCGCTTGCTCGCCCGCCGGCTTGGTAAACTTGAGGCTTGCGGCCAAGGCTCCCGGCATGGGCGCCCGCGGGGGCGGCAGCTTCAGTTCGATCGGCGGATCGGACCGGAGCAGGACCACGTTGGACTTGTCGCCGACCGGTGCAAGCGCCGGCACGGCCTGGAGCCGGAACTTTAGCGTTTGCGGCGCGAACCGGTTCACCATCGCCGCGGAGCCCGGCGCGGCGACCCGTTGCACGTCGTAGCGGATGGGGTGGAACTCGGGCTTGCCGCCGGTGTGCGTTATATGCCACTCGCCCTGGCGGAGCTTCGCCCGGATTGCCATCGACACAGCCCCCGACAGTCGCAGCCGCTCGTATTGGCCCAGCAACCGCAGCAGCTCCTCGGTCCGCCCGTTCCGCTTGAGGGCCGCGAGGTTGGTCTCCAGCGACACGGGGGTGTCCAAGGCGAGCATGCGCACGGCGTAGTACTCCACCTCGTCGGGACTGGTCGCCGGATGGTGCGGGGCATCGTCAAGGAATCCCCACCAGCCCAGCTCGGCCGGCATGAAGCTTCGGGCGTGGTGCTCCCACGAGTCGCCGATCTTGTGGTAATCGAGATACTGCTTGGGGGCGACCGCGGCAAAGTCGTCGCAGTTGCCCCGGGCGAAGATGTGCCAGGTCCAGGGCGTTCCGCCCGAGCCCTGCACGAGGAAGTCCCGCTTCACGCGGTTGTAGACGCTCATTTGCTGCTGGCTGACCCAGTACCAATAGGGGCCGTTGGCGGCGTTGCACTCACCGCCGTCGAAGTAGATCATGTCGAAGCCGCAGCGGTTGATGACCCCCGCCACGCGCTCGGCCAGCTCGTCCTTGAGCGAAGTCCGCAGATCGACCAGGTAGCAGCCGTATCGCTCGCAGAGATGGGCGATCTTGGCCCCGGCCTTGTGGGGCGCGGGCTTGGTGCCGAGGTAGCCGCGCTGGCACTGGAGGAACGCGCGCGAGTCAGGGCCGCCGATCCGCGCGTACCGGATGAGTTCGTCGTCGATCGCGATCTCGAATCCCTGCTTGGCCGCCCCGTAGTAGGCGGGCTCCTTGGGAAAACCGTCGAGCGCGGCCGCGGAGGAGATTTCCTTCGCCTGCGCGTCCAGATCAACGGCCAAGACGGCGTGGGCGTCCTTGAGCAGGCGAGGGTCGGGCCTGGGCCGCACCAGGGGATCGTTCTTGCCCACGAAACTGGTGAGCATGTGCATCCCCACCTTCAGGCCCGCGGCATGGCACTTGTCGATCGTGGCCTTGAGGCTCTCTTCGCCCTTGGGGAAGTTCTTCAAGTTGATGGGGTACGAGCCGAGCGACGTGGCCCAGGTGCCATCGTAGGTCATCACGTAGCCAAACCCACCGAGTTTGGCGTAGCGGATCGTCTCGTCGGCATTGGCCTCGGTCAGGTCGGTGAAGAGGTAGCCGCGGCGCACGTCCTGAGAGGTCTTGGCCCATTGGCCGCCCAAGCGGGGCGAGGGCAGGCCGCAGTCGCGCTCGACCTCCTGGACGATGGCCAGCAGTTGCGGCGTGGGAGCCGCCACCAGCGCGGCCTTCTGGCCCTTCATGCCGGACTCGGGATAGACGATCGCGCGCAGGCCGCCGGTGTTCACGCGGTCGCTCAGGCCCATCACACAGACGGCGAAGCGGTCGTCCCAGCGCACGTCGAGCCAGCCGCCGATCTTCTCGGCAATGCTCGTGCCCAGTTGGGCGAAGCAGCACTCCTCCACCCCCTCGCCGCGCAAGTCCGCCAGCTCGACCACGAAGTAGAGCGGCCGGGCTGTGAGCCGGCAGTCGGCGGTCACGCCGGACTCGCCGAACTTGATCCGCAGAAGATCGCCGTCGCGCTGGACCTGCGACGCGCTATAGAACTTTCCGGCCTTCTTGATCCAGGCCAGGCGCGACCCGCCCGCCGCGATGCACTCCCGCCCCGTGCGCTTCTCCAGCAGGCTCGTGCCCACTCCGTCGGAGCGGAGCGTGTAGCGGACCAGGTCGTTCTCGAAGACAAACTCCTCGCCGCAAACGACTGCCGGCGGGATCAAGACCAGACTCAGGATGAACAATCCCCTCACGTCACGCGCCTCCTTCCGGACCTCGGCACTGTCATCGGATCTCCAGCCAACGAGATGCCGACAGTGTACCAAGGGCCCGGGCGCGTGCCTACCGGGCATCGCTCTACAGAACGAAATCCCAGTCCGGTCTCCCGCCTCGGAGAGACGTCTTTCCGGCGTCGTAGGGCACGTACAGCGGAGGGGTCACGCGCCGATCGTGGATAACGGTGCCAATCGGATACGGGGGACGCACGGCGGCCTTGAAGCGATTCAATAGCGCGACGTCCGCCTCGGGCGATGCAGACTCGATCTGGAAGGACGCGTCGGCGAAGGCCCCCTTGCACAGGGCCTTCTCCGGCACCCAGCGGTCGCCGTACCGTCTCAGGCCGGAGTTGGCGATCGACGTCGTTTGCTTCCTCGCGTCCAGCACTCTTGCCGAGCGGACCATGTATCCCGCGTCCGGGTCAATCAGCAGCTCCCACTTGGCCCCCGGACGAGAGGCGATGTCCAGCCCCTCGGCTGTTACCTTCCACAGGCCGCTCTCCGCCTTGCTGACACTCTTGACCTCGGTGATGTGCCTGGAGTACCCACGGCCCAGCACCGCCGGCCGGTCATCCGGGGATATTCGCGGCGTTGTATCGCCACCGCCTCATTGTTATGCTGAAGCATAACCTACGCGGACTTGGAGCGTTTGGAGGGTCTAGTCGGCCGCGTCTTGAAACCACAGAAAGGCGGTCGGCCCAAGAAGCGGCGAAACTAGTAATGGGTCCCCGGATGTTGCCGGATGTTGTCCCCGGATGTCCCGGATTTCGGTCTCCCCCTCTTGTGGAGACGATGCTCGTGCGCTAGACTGAAGCGACTTCCAGCAGTGAAGCGAACTTACCCGGCCGCTGAACAGCAACGGAATCTTTCAATTGCGCAAGAAGAAGGCCGCGACCGAGAAACCCAGCAAGGCCAACCGACGAGGGTTACTGCGATGTACGGCAAGATGACGGTATTGCTGCGAGAGACAGCTAAGGCCCTTTGCGCATTTCTGACGAACGTATTCCCCCAAGAGTCTTTGGATTGGTGGCAGAAATCGGTGATTGCTGCATTGACGTTCCAGCAGAACAGGCTGGTCGAGCAGAACAGGACAAGATCACTCGACGGACTCGATTTGGCGGCACTCCTGAGGGTATTGGATTACAACTGGCACTCTGTTGCCTCGCCCCGGAACCCGACTCCTGGGGCACGCAACTTCGTCAAGGAAATGTTTGTCGTGCGCAATCGTTGGGCGCACGCCACAAATGCCGGAGTCACGGAAGACGACGTCTACCGAGATCTCGACACACTACAAAGGTTTGCCGCCGTGATCGACGCCCCCGCTCACATTCAAGAGGCGATCAAGGAGACTAAGGCTGAAATACTCCCTCAGAAGCGTCAGACGGAGGAAGTTCCCCAGACGGCCTCCGCTGAGTTTCAGGTCGGGCAGCTTGTCGTGCTGAAGTCAGACCCATCACAAGTGGGTGCCATCATCGCAGTAATACCTGGAGCACCTGAGAACCGCTTCACGGTATTCCACAACAACACGACGGCGACTTACTACGCCTCGCAACTCGGGCCTAAACAAGACGCCCCGTTGACCTCCGGCCTTCTTCCAATATCCCGGTTTCACGCCTACCTAAGCGCGCTCCAGATCTCTCATCCGAGTGTCTCGACGCTCTATTCCCTTAACGCGGCGAAGATCGACTTCGTACCCTACCAGTACCGCCCTGTATTGAAGTTTATTCGCTCAGACCGTCCCCGTCTCTTGATCGCTGACAGTGTGGGCGTCGGGAAGACCATTGAGGCAGGATTGATACTCCGCGAACTTCAGGCGAGGCGTGATGTCAAGACGGTGCTGATCATCTGCCCCAAGCCACTCATTGTCGAGCGGAAGTGGGAACTTGAAATGAAGCGGTTTGACGAGCGCTTCACGCACCTCGACGGCACAACCCTGAGATACTGCCTAGAAGAAATGGATCTTGAAGGCGAGTGGCCACAGCAGCACAGTAAGACAATTGTGCCCTACTCACTTTTCGACGACACCCTCCTGCACGGCAACACCTCAGCATCAGGAAAGCGATACAAGGGCCTTCTGGACCTAGATCCACCACCGAGATTCGACTTGGTGATAGTAGATGAGGCGCACCGCATTCGTAATGTCGATACCCTTACTCACCAAGGCGTGCGATTCTTCTGCGATAACGCAGAGGCGGTAGTCTTCCTGACCGCGACTCCAATACAGCTTGGCGGTGACGACCTTTTCGTTCTTCTGAATGTGCTACGCAGTGACCTCATAATCGACCGGCAAAGTTTTGCACACATGGCAGCGCCCAACCCCATGATCAACCGGGCAATTGACCTAGCGCGGTCACAACAGATGGGTTGGGAGAGAAACGCACGCGAGTCTCTAGCACAGGCCGCATCAACGCCTTGGGGCAGGTCGATCCTTCAGGATAATCCCGATTTTCAACGGCTATACGACCTGTTTGGTCAAGAGCAGATATCTGCCGAGGAACGGGTCGAGGGAATCAATACGCTCGAGCAACTACACACCTTCTCTCGCGTTCTGAGCCGTACTCGTCGGCGCGACATTGAACAGTTTACAATGCGGAAACCGGAGACGATCAACGTTGATTTCACAGAGGAACAGCGGCGGTTGCACGACGGCATCCTCCGTGTCCAGGCGGCTATCTTGACGCAACTACATGGAAATAGAGGTGTGGCGTTCATGATGACGACAATTCGCAGACAGGCAGCAAGCTGCCTCTTTGGACTCGCGCCGCTCCTTGAGGACATTCTGACACGGAGATTAGACGAACTGGTGTGGAATGAGGACGAGATATCCGCCGAAGACGCTGCTGCTGTGCCAATCGAGGCAATTCAGACGGAGATACAGCATATTCTCGACCAAGCCAAGGCGTTGACTAGCGACGATCCAAAACTGGTGGCGTTATTCAAAATCATCGGCGAGAAGCAACAACTACCAAACAACAAGGTCATCGTATTTAGCAGCTTCAGGCATACACTGAGTTATCTGTTTGAGCGGCTTCAGGCGTTCGGCGTGCGAGTCGGGGTCGTCCACGGCGATATCGACGATGAGGAGCGGGTGTCGCTTCGAAATCGGTTTCGAATGTACCGAGCGTCGGAGGACGCTCTTGATGTCCTCTTGTTTTCCGAGGTCGGATGTGAGGGGCTGGACTACGAGTTCTGTGACTGCCTAGTGAACTTTGACATCCCGTGGAATCCAATGCGTATTGAGCAACGCATAGGTCGGATTGACCGGCGGGGGCAGCGGAGCGAAACGGTCACCATTGTTAATCTGATCACGCCGGGAACGATCGACGCTGATATTTATGCGCGGTGTCTGATGCGAATAGGCGTCTTCAACCGGGAGATCGGTGCGAGCGAGGAAATACTCGGCCAGATTACTAGGGAGATCCGCAACATAGCCGAGAGCATTACCTTAACGCCCAACGAGCAACGGGCGAAGTTGCAGCAGCTCGCTGACAACAGCATCAGGCTTGTTATCGAGCAACAAGAACTTGAGGAGAAGCAACTTGAACTGTTCGGCCTGAAGATCCCGGAGTTGCAGGCGCAGAGAGACGTGGAGGAAGCGTCCAGCTTCTGGTTGTCGCCCGAGGCAATTCACAACTTGGTCTCGCACTATCTACAGGATATTCTGGGAACTGACCAAGAGTACATTCTAGGGGAGCGAAGCCCGAAAACGCTTCGGCTTTCACAGGAGGCGAGGGAGAGGCTTGTAAGGGATTTTCGCCAACTGCCAAGGCAGAAGACGGCGAGCTACCGAGCGTGGGAGAACTGGTTGAAGGGCGGAGAACAGCACCTATCCATTACCTTCGATTCGCAGGGGGCGAGGGACAATCCCGAGACGGTGTTGATCACCCCTGTGCATCCGCTTGTCCGGCAATCGGCCATGGCTTACGAGCCGGAATCGTGCCTACAAACTGTGTGCGAGGTTGCAGATGAATCAATACGCCCTGGCGACTATCCAATCGCGATCTATTCATGGCGATTGCGTGGCTTGCATGAGGACGTGGAGTTGCACGGGATTAGTTCAACAGAGGAAGTGAGCAACCGACTACTTGCGCTCTTGGAACACGCGCGGCCTGTAGAAGGTGGGCCACAGAGCCTTCCACCATCAGCAGTCATGGACGAGTTGGAGTCTCGGCATCATGGCCTCTGGAGTGTTGCGCGCGATAAGCATCGTGACAGGATTCGGCAACTTGCCGAGTTTCGACGTGAAAGCCTTGTAACCAGCCATTCTGCCAGGATGAGTCTGCTTAGGGAGCAACTGGAGCGAGCAACCAACGACAAGATTCGCCGAATGCGTCAGTCCCAGATCAACACTGCTGAGGCCGACTGTTCCCGGCACATGAAACAGATCGATGAGGCTCTTTCCCAGGCGGACATTGTGAGCCATCTGGTAGCGCGGGGAGTCATGAGAGTTGTTAGGAAATTGCCCAATGCCGTCTGACTATCAGCGCATTTTGGAGGATAACCTCCGTGAGTATGGCCAGGGAACACGGCACCTAGCGTTCTTGGGTAGATTGTACACCGATCGGACTCATTTTGTGTATGAACTACTTCAGAACGCCGAGGACGCGAATGCCCGAAAGGTACAGTTCAACCTGTATTGCGACCGGCTTGAAGTGCTCCATGACGGCAGACCATTCAATGAGGCAGATGTGCGTGGCATCTCGGGGGTCGGGGAGGGCACGAAGGCCGAAGACTTAACGCAGATCGGCAAGTTTGGCATAGGCTTCAAATCAGTATATGCCTATACACGTCACCCGGAGATTCATTCTGGCGATGAGCATTTTCGTATTGAGAACTATGTCCGGCCACAGGCTGCGCCTCAGAGGACGCCGCCAAACGCCTGGACAACTCTGTTTGTATTCCCTTTTGACAGGGATGATCTGGGACCGCGAATCGCCGTCGAGGAGGTGGCCAAGCGACTGAGAAACCTGCAGGCGCGCACCCTTCTGTTCCTTCGCAACATCGACGAGGTGGCCTGGACGCAAGAAGCAGGCCAATCTGGGGAGTTTCTCCGTGAAGCAGCAGAAGGGGCAGGTTCGCGCCGTGTCACTTTGTTGGGTCGGTGCATGGCGCGGGAGGACGACCTAGAAGAATGGCTAGTTTTTTCACGGCCACTAAGGCTGCCCGAGATTGGGAAGGAAGCGAGGGTGGAAGTCGCTTTTCTCTTGGGGAAGAGCGAGGAGACTGCTCATGAGGCCGTTATTCGGCTTGCAGAGTCCCCTCTCTATGCGTATTTTCCAACGGAGAAGTACACACGAGTCGGATTCCTCCTCCAGGGGCCGTATCGCACAACTCCATCAAGGGACAACGTGCCACCTGACGATTCGTGGAATCAACGGCTTGTTGCCGAATCAGCCGAGCTTTTGAAGGACGCGCTGCGGCACTTCGCGTCCAGGAAGTTGGCACATCCTCAGTTGCTGGAAGCGCTTCCCATACAGGAGGATTCGTTCCCTAGAGGAGGCATGTTGCGGCCTCTCTTTGACCAAGTGAAGAATGTTCTGCTGAATGAACCGCTGTTGCCCGCCGCTGACGGTAGTGGTGTCACGGCCCGAAATGCAAAACTTGCTCGCGGTGCATGGTTACGTTCTATATTGTCGGACGGGCAACTAACCCAGTTGTATGATTCCGGCACCTCGTTGAAATGGCTCGTGGGCGCAATCACCGAGGACAAGATGCCGGTCCTACGGACTTACTTGATTGGGGAACTCGATGTAGAGGAAGTATCGCCTGAGGTCTTCGCACGCCGCGTATCAGAGGCATTCTTCTCCCTTCAAACGGACTCATGGATGACCAAGTTGTACTCGCACCTGAGCGCCCAAGAGAGCCTCTGGCGTGAGGCTTCAAAGCACCGCTCCGAAGGGTCTTTACGCAGGCAACCCTTCGTCCGACTCGAAACCGGCGAGCACGTCTGCCCTTTCCAACGGGACGGCTCCCCCAATGCCTACCTACCGTTATCTGACGAAACCGATTTGCCAGTTGTAAAGCGGGTTATTGCGGCAGACGGCCAGGCAGCGCAGTTTCTCCGAGAACTTGGGCTGAACCAACCGGATTTGATCGCCGAAGTGGTCGAGAGAGTTCTGCCTCGATACTCCCATGATGCTGGTACAGCACCTAGTATCCAAGAACACATCGCAGATATGCGCAAGACTCTTTCGGCAATAGGTACTGACTCAACCTCCAAGCGCGAGCGTGTCCTTACGGCTGCCCGCAGCACACCGTTCCTCGCAGCGAGGAACGCCGGGACAGACGAACGAGCTTATAAGCGCCCAACTGATGTCTATTTCTCGACTGATAGCCTCCGTCGCTACTTCTGCGGAAATAACAGCGCCTGGTTCCTCGATGAACCACCTGACTTGGTGTCTCAGGAAGACAGCAAGTTTCTACTGCTGGGAGTCAGCAGGCTCCCGAGACGGCTTTCTTTCACTCCTACTTTGACGTGGCAGGAGAAAGACCAGCTCCGAGGTTATGAAGGCTCCAGCCGGTCTGAGACGATTATCGACTACGAGCTTGATGGGCTGGAATCGGTTCTTTCACAAGTCGAGCACCCCAGCGATCAGGGGCTTGGCTGGGAGCCTTCGCTTACGCTGTGGAACCTGCTGGTAGAACATCTCAGCGACGGCGAGGATGCCGGATTCTTCTACGGTACGTATGAGTGGTTCTACTACTATCCCAAATCGCGGCCTTTCAATTCCCGTTTCCTGACAACCCTACGGCAACGTGAATGGCTGCCAACTACCACTGGAAGCCTTCGCTCACCCGTCGGCCTAGACATAGCTGACTTGCCGGAACGGTTCACACGTAATCAGGTATTGGCCCAGGTGCTGAGCTTGACTGACGCTTCCAGTGCCGTTGCGATAGAGATTCAACAAAAGCGTTCACTCGCGTCGGCACTCGGTGTCCAACTCGAAGACATCGAGTTGCTGAAGGAGCATTGGCCGGAGTTTCAGAAGTGGAAGACGGCGATAGAGCAGAGCAAATGCGCTAAGCCTGCGTTTCCGGTGCGAAGCTCCAGTGATCCACAGAGGCGCGAGCAGAAGGTAGCTGAGTCCGCCACAGGCGCGCCGTCCAAAGTGTACGACTCCCGCGAGCGAAGTGTGCGCGTTTCGGAGAGTACGATTGATCCATCGACGTGGCTGCGTAACCAATACACGAACGACGATGGCCAAATGATCTGTCAGATCTGTGAGTACGAAATGCCGTTCAAGAAGCGCGACGGAGAATACTACTTCGAAGCCGTTGAGGTCGTCAAGAGCGCACCGTTTGAGCATCGTGCTTTGTTTGTAGCGCTGTGTCCATTGTGCGCTGCGAAGTTCAAGGAGTTCGTGAAGAAGGATGAGAAGGCGATGGCCACGCTGACTTGTGACTTAGGAGAGTCAGATCAACCGCGAATCGCGATTCAACTGGGCACTGAGATCGCAGGGTTGCGCTTCGTCGGGAATCATATCGCTGATTTGAAGGTCATTCTTCGGAAACCGGGCTCGGCCTGCTCGTCATAGGAAGCTACCAGATTCGGGGTACCAGATTCGGGACCGGGTGGCCCCGGGCGGTTACCCGCCCGGGGCTCCCACAGACCCACACAATTCCGCGCACACGATACCAGCATTGACAGGCTGGGTCGTCAGACGAAAGGCACCCGCCCCGACCGCGCAGGCGATCCCCAAAGCCGCTTCACCGTCAACAGGTGCAATGCCGTCGGCAACCAAGGCGGTCGAGTACTCCTATGACTTCTCCTCCTACAGCGTCCAGCCCTCGCGATAGGGACGCCGGATGAACCGGTCGGCCTCGGGGCAGTTGGGGGCCTTCAGGTTCTCCGCGTCCCACTGGAGCTTCTTGCCGGCGCGGAAGGCGACCGTGCCCAGCAGGTTGTGCTCCACCAGCGTGCCGGAGTACTCGAAGTTGCAGAGCGTCGGCGCGCCGCCGCGGAAGCCCGGCGCATCAGGAGCGTCGCGGCGGCGGCCAGCGTCAGGAGCATCACCCCCTTGAGCGCCGCATCCAGCAACACCGGCGTCCCCTGGCCCCAGAGCGCGTCGAGAATCGTAGACATGACTCAATCTCCTTGTTCACCGGACTTTCGGATCAGCTCGATCAGTCGATCCTGCTCCTCGGGCTCCAGACTCGTGGCGGGATCGTCCAAGTGATAGGCGAGCGCTTTTTCGAGGGAGCCGTCGAAAAACGTCGTCAATATCCGCCTCAGCGCGGATTGCCCGGCGCGATGGCGGGGGCGGACCGGCCGATAGACGAACTCCCGGCCCTTCTTGGCGTGTTTCAGATGCCCCTTCTCCTCCAGGATGCGGAGGAGGCTGCGGACCGTCGCCCGCGACACCCGATCCGGGATGCCCATCAGGACGTCCGTAGCCGTGGCCTCGTTCAGGCTGTAGACGATGTCCATGATCTGCCGCTCCCGGCGGCTAAGACTCATTTGGTCATCCATAGGCTACCCCCACAAAGGGTGTTTTTCGGTGTCCCGCAGGATTCGTCGGGGTCGGAACCGGGTTTCTCCGGCGGAAGACCACTTCGCGACGGATCGCGGTGGTTTTTTTCGCTTCTTCCCGCCTGCCGTATCGCGGCTCCGGCCCGGCAACTGCGTACACGGCCCGTGTAACATAGACGAGCGGAGGCAGCCGTTGGTTCCATCGAAAAGCGAAATTTTCCACTTTTTGTCCAGAAGGTCCGCACGCCGCGCCCTTGGCAGCGGGGGCGTTTTGGAGTCCGTCCGCTCAGGGTAGAATGGGTTGGTGCTCAGCCATGTTCAGACCGCCATTCCTTCCTCATACCACCCCAGGAGTCCGTTTGTGCAAGCCTCCCTACCCGCTCCGTGCCCCAAGAAACACCGCATCCGGCAATGGGCCGCCCTGGCGGGCCTGGCCCTCTTCAGCCTGGCTCTCACCGCGGCATCGGCGGCCGAGCCCGCCAAGCGCCGGCCCGCCTCGGCCCCTGCCCGCTGGAAGCCCACCGATCCGCCCAATCGGCCCATCGGCCAGGCCAAGGGCATCTTTCCCGGACGCGTGGTCTGGGTCCACGATCCCCGCGTGGCCAAGTGGGACGGCGACCCGGCAAGCGGCGGGTGGTTCGAGGACAAGGTCACCGACCCGGCGCTGGCCGCTCAAATGCTCGGCACGTCACTGCGCCGTTTGACCGGCGCCAAGACCGACGCGGAGGCTTGGACCGCCCTCTTCCGCCACTACAACCGCACCCACGGCCGCGGCGACGCCGGCTATCGGCCTGGCGAAAAGGTGGCCGTCAAGCTCAACCTCAATTGCTCCCCCAGCCACCAAGCCGACCCTCGCCACGGACTTTACAACACCCCGCAGTTGACGCTGGCCCTCTTGCGCCAACTCGTCAAAGAGGCGGGCGTGGCCGAGGCCGACATCGTGGTCTACGACGCCTCGCGCTTCGCGAACGACACGATCTTCCTCCCCGCCCACGCCGAGTTCCCCAACATCCGCTTCGAGGACCGCGAGGGCGGCGACGGGCGCTTCAAGGCCCAGCCCGACAAGAAGGTTGCCCTCCACTTCGGCGATCCTGCCACGCCGGACAACGGCAAGACCTACCTGCCGACCTCGGCCACCGGCGCGACCTACATGATCAACGCCGCGGTCTGGAAGGGCCACACGCTGGCCGCCGTCACCCTCTGCGCCAAGAATCACTTCGGCTCCGTCTATCGCGAAGACACCGGGCCGAAGGACGTACACCGCGGCTGGAATCCCGGCAACATGCACGCCTCGGTCCTGACCCCCGCGCGCCCGATGGGGTCGTACAATGCGTTGGTGGACCTGATGGGCCACAAGGACCTGGGCGGCAAGACAATCCTCTACCTGATCGACGCGCTGTACACGTCCCCGGTGCAGAACGACCGGCCCGCGAAGTGGCAATCGCCGCCGTTTGCGGGCCAATGGCCGGCCAGCGTGTTTGTCTCTCAGGACCCGGTGGCGATCGAGTCCGTGGCCGTGGACTTCTTCGCCGCCGAGAAGTCCGCCCCACGCATGGTCGGGGCCGTGGACAACTACCTCCACGAGGCCGCGCAGGCCGGTCAGCCACCCTCGGGTGTGCGCTACGACCCCGAGGGCGACGGCGCGCCGCTAACGAGTCTCGGCGTCCACGAGCACTGGAACGACCCCCAGAAGCGCCAGTACTCGCGCAACCTCGGCACGGGCCAGGGAATCGAGCTCATCAAGGCCGAGTGACCGGCCCGCGCTGACCCTCCTCACCTCCCGGCTGGCCACGCTCAAACGCCTCGCGCTCGAACGGGTTGTCGCGATAGGGGTCCCGGCCGCGGAGCCAGAGCCGGATCGAGTGGTAGAGATACGCGGGCCCGAACAACGGTCCCCACCGCTCGTACTGCCGCACGTGGACCCGCTCGTGCGCCCGGGTCCAGTCGAGGTCGGCCTTGCTGCGGGCCAGGACGGTGTGGCCGAAGGTCATGGCGGCGGTGCTCGGCAGCAACGAGAACCTGCGGAGGAAGACGCTCACGCCACCGCCCCAGAACTCCAGCACCCGGCCGTGGCGCTGCCCGCGCCCGCCGGTGGCCAGGCCGACGCAACCGACCACCAGCCCGAAGAGGGTCCACGGCGCTACCCAGAGCATCACCAGCACAAGCCGAACACGTCGCATCGGCGCTCCCCGAAGACGAAACCGCGGTTTACGAGCCTCTGGCCGCACGCCCGTCGCCACTGATCGTATGAGAGATGGGGTCGGGGCTCATCTACGGCGTCTGCTGACGCTGCTTGGCGGGCTGTTCATCCAATGGCGCGATAGCCGGCGGTGGCGTGTCGGTGGAACGCGCGGGTGGGATTAGTTGCGGGACGACCGCCGCGGGCGCCGTTGGTGACGGCGCAGCAGGCGGTTGGGCGGCCTACTGCTGGGTCGTGCTCTCCAGTTGTTGGCTACGAACAGCGAAAACCTGTACCGTCCGGTAAGCCGCCGCGCACAGCTTCTTTCCGTCGCCGCTAAATGCCAAGAAAACTCGATCAGGCGGGTGGGAGCCGTCATTGGGGATGGTCAAGCGTTGGAGCTGCCTACCGGCCGAGGTATCCCACAGAATGAACTCATCGGCTCCTCCTGTAGCGAGGGTCGCACTACCTTGCGCAAACGACGCATCGGTGACTCCCTGTATGTGCCCAGGCAACGTGAGAGCCAATTCACCTGTAGCCACGTCCCAGACGTTCACAGTTCCTTCGCGCGTACTCCACGTGTCTCCCGCACTTATTAGGGTCCTTCCGTCCGGACTGAAAGCAACAGAACTCACACGCTGGCCGTCGTTCAATGTCTTACGACATTTCGCAGTGGTCACGTCCCACAGTCGCACCCTCCCGTCGTCGTAGCCGGCAGCCAAGGTCAGGCCGTCCGGACTGAACGCCAAAGACCACGTAGTGTTTGCTCCGTCACCGACCGACAGGTGCTTCTGCTGTTGGCCAGTCGCGACATCCCACAGAGAAAACCCGCCATCCCGGCCACATGCGACCACGGTTTTCCCGTCCGGGCTGAACGCCGCGGGAGTGAAGCCTCCCAATCCTGTGCTACGCGACCACTTCACTTTCTTCGTGCCCAGTTCCCAAAGTCTGAGGGCTCCGTCTTCGCCTGTCGAGAGCAGGCACTTGCCATCGGGACTAAACCGGACCAACATAACGCCTTTGTCAGAGGCTTCAAGAGTGTGCAGCAGACCTCGCGTAGTCGTATTCCAAAGCTTACATGTCCCATTCTTGAGGCCTGTGACCACCAATGAGCTATCCATCCCGAAGGCAACGGCAGTGACGACCGAATCGGTATCGATTTGCCACTCGGCAAGCAGCTGAACGTGCCCTCCCACTTCAGCCTTCCGGTCACCGCCTTCCGCCGGCTTTCCCTGGCTCGGGCTTTCCCCCGACAGGAGCGGGGGTTTGCCGGTCGCCGCCTGTTGGCTGCTGGTTGGTGTCTGCTCCAGTCGCGCCTTGATCGTCTCCTTCCCGCCGGCAACGATGCTGAACTCCTGGGTGAAGAGTTGGAACCCCTCCTTCTCCACGCGGAGCCGATGTTTGCCAGGGTCCACGCTGATGCTGATGCTCCCCTTCTCCCCTTGACGCTGGACCTGCACCTTGCCCTCTTCGCTCAGCACCTGAACCGTGGCATCGGGCTCGCTAATCTCGACGATCAGCATTCCATCGGCCGTGCGCAGGCTGATGATGACACCCAAGAGGATCAAGAGGAACATCGCCCCCAGCCCGGCCGCCAGGCCGATCTTCTGCCGCTTGGAAAGCCGCGCCAAAAGCGCCCAGGGGAAAGCCGGCCGCCTGGCCCGCGGGGCCCATGGTTGTAGCAAGATCTCGTCCGGCAGCGGCCACTCCAGGCCACCCGGCGGAGTGCTCGCGTCGCCGCGGCCGAGTCCCAGCGTCTCTGAGACCGGAACTGGCGGGGGTCCCGTTGGCAGCGGCGCGGAGCCTTGCGGCAACTCGCACTGCCGCAACTCGGCAATCACCTCGGCCGCCGACTGCTGCCGGTCTTCGGGCCTCTTGGCAATCATCTTGCGGAAGACGCCATCCAGCCGCTCGGGCACGTCCGGGCGATGGGCCCGAAGCGACGGAACCGGGTGCTCCTGGTGGGCGAGGATCTGCTGGGCGATGTTCTCGCCGCCGTAGACGGCCCGCCCGGTCAACAGGTAGTGCAGCGTGCAGCCAAGGCTGTAGACGTCGGCCCGGGCGTCGGCACGGTGGGCGTCGAGGGCCTGCTCGGGGGCCATGTAGTCGGGCGTGCCCAGAAACTGGCCGCTGTGCGAGAGGCCTGGGTCCCCCGCGCCCAATGCCTCCACCCGGGCCAAGCCCATGTCGAGGATCTTCACCTTCCCCTGGGGCTCCCACAGGAGGTTGGCGGGCTTGATGTCGCGGTGGATCACGCCGAGTCCGTGGGCATATTCGAGTCCCTGCGCTGCCTGGACCACGCAGTCGACGGCCACCGAGACCGCCAGCGGCCCCTGGTTTTGGACCGCCGAGTGCAGGTCCTTGCCCTCGACGAATTCCATGACCAGGAAGCGGACGCCGTGGGCCTCGTCGGCATCGTAGGCGGTGACGATGTTGGGATGGGTGAGCTTGGCGGCGGCCTCGACCTCGCGTTGGAACCGGCCAATGGATTGGGCGGACCTTGTGGCCCCGGAAGGAAGGACCTTCAGGGCCACGACCCGCTTCATCTTCCGGTGCTGGGCCTTGTACACGTAGCCCATGCCGCCCTGGCCGACCTTGTCCAGCACCACGTAGTTGCCCACAACCAGGCCCCGCGTCTTGCCCTGGTACACCGCGTGGGCCTGAAACTTGGTGAGCAATCCCCGCCGGTGCATCTCCTGGGCGAGGGCCTCGGCGGTCAGCGGCCGGGCGTCCGCGGCCAGCGAGTGGTAGAAGGCATCATACTCCGTAGCGGTCATCAACCCGGAGCCGATCAGGCGCTGGACGAAGACCTTGAGGCTCGGGGCGTCCTTTGGCGGTTTGCCGCCCAACTCGGCGTCGATGGCCTGAAGCTCGCGCCGCAACTCATCGCGGAGCGCCTCATCCACACGGCCGAGGAAGTCGTCTACGTTTGGCGCTTCGCCTGCCTTCCAGGCCGACTCGAACTGCCGGCAGACCTTGTCGATCTCCAACAGGTTGGAGACGGAAAACGTTTGGTCAAGTTGTCCGGCCTTCTCGCTCACGGTGTCGTCCCTGTCTTCTGCGAGGCTCGCGTGTCGCCGGGGATACGGCTTGGCCATTATAGCAACCATCGTGGGGTTCTCATCGGAGGCCAGTCCCAGGGAGGGGGCCGGTCTAGCGGTAGCCGGTCCGGAAACTGTACTGCATCAGGGCCAGGCAACAGGCCCGGGCCTGCGCCGGGTTGGCAAACGCGTAATACTGGAACCCCTTTTGGGCGGGCTTGCCATTGGAGAAAAAGGCGAACACGGCGAGAGCAGCAGCCGTGCGGCCTTGGACGATCGCGAATCGACGGCCCTTGGTCAGAAACCTTCCGTCCGAACTCTTCTCGTGCATGACAAGCACAAACCAGGTGTTTTCGTTTCCCGGGAAGGCTTGTCTGAGCCGATTGACCTGCATCTCCACAAAGGCAGCCTGAACGTCGGCAGCCCGCGCCTCGCCCGCAGACATGGCGTCAGAGGCCACCTGCGCAATGATCGGGGCAGCGGCGGGCTGGCTTGCCGGATTGGATTTGGGCCGGGCCGGCCCGGCAGAACGGGCCTCCCCCGCAGCCAGAGCCAGGACTAAGGCGGCGGCAATCGTAAGCGACCGTCGGCAACGGAGTTGCATGGCTGAACCTCCTTTAGATCGAGCGAAAAAGGGTCCGTGGGGCCCGTGCGAGGAGACGGCGGTGCGGCCCCTATCCTCTCTACCGATGACGGGGCTTCTGACCCTTCAGGAATTCGTGAAGCAGGCCGATTCAGCGGCCGCGCCCCCCTCTATAGAGGAACCGTTGACTCGCCCGGGCGGGCCTGATACCCTTGCGGCATCCTTTCAGCAACGCACTCAGGGCCGCCGAGGCTTCGTGCCATGGGGTCTGGGACACAGCCATCGGTGAGCCAGTGGATTGTGGGAGCCAAGCAGGGCGACGAGCAGGCAGTCCGGGCCCTGTGGCAGCGGTATTTCCACCGGCTCGTTCACTTGGCCCGCCGGAAACTCGCAGACGCCCCCCGGCGCGTTGCCGACGAAGAAGACGTGGCCTTAAGCGCGTTTGCCGCGTTCTGCCGGGCCGCCCAGCAGGGCCGGTTTCCCCAGCTATCGGGTCGCGACGACTTGTGGCGGCTGCTGATCACGATGACCGCCCAGAAGGCCATCGATCAGAAGCGTCACTTCGGGCGTCCGATCCGCGGCGGTGGGCGAGTCCGCGGAGAATCGGCGCTGGTTCCCGGGGATTCCTCTTGCGCCGGGCAGGGCCTGGCAGGACTCATCGGCGATGCGCCCACGCCCGAGTTCGCGGCCCTGGTGGGCGAAGAGTACACGCGGCTGCTGGCCCAGTTGAATGACGACCTGCGGCCGGTGGCCCTGGCCAAGATGGAGGACTACACCAATCAGGAGATTGCGGCAAGACTCGGTTGCTCGGTCAGCACGGTCGAGCGGAGCCTGCGGCTGATACGGAGGATCTGGCGGACGGAGAGCAAGGGCTGAGCAAGAGCAACAGAAATGCAGAGTTGGCATTCTTGCCTGTCCAATCGGACAGACAAGAATGTCTGTCCTCCTGTCAAATCAGGTGCGTTGAACCACTAGCCCCTAGCCCCTCTGCACTGATCGGGCCGGGGGCCGGGTCCGCCGTACACTCGACCAGCCAGTCCTGTTTGCGGTGCCAGCCGACATGGCTCAGCTTGCGCTGCTGCTTGAGCCAGCCGTCGATCGCCGTGAGCAACTGCCGCAGCTCGGGAGAATCGGCCGGGGAGAAGACCTGACGCGTAATGGCCAGGTGGCGGCGCTCGGCCCCCTTGCGCGGGCACCAATCCACGCCGAGCACCCAGCGCTTGGCCAGCTCCTCCTCGACCCACTCCAAGACGACCGTGAATCGCCGGTCGCCCACGGTGCAATCCGCCCCTTGCGCGTTTTGCACGTGGCGGCGCCGTTCGATGCCGAAGCCGCAGGCCGCCAGCCCGCCACAGAGCATCTCAAACAGCCGGACGCCCACGTAGGGCTTCTCGGGCCGGTCGTCGCGGAAGAACTCGGGGTCGCTGCCGGCGAAGATCGCCACGGTGCGCACGCCGGGCGGGTCGTCGCTGGAGACGCCGCGGGGCCGCCGCAACAAGAGGCGGAACCCGAGTACGACTGCCCCAAGCGCCGCCACGGTCAAGAGCATCGAAAGAAGCGGTGCCATATCTACCGCTCGCGGGCGTCTTCCAGGTAGGTGTAGCCTTCCAGGCCCGCCTCGTAGAACCGCAGGAGCCGGCCGGCCTGGCGGTCGTCGATGCGGTTCTCGCGGATGGCCTGCTCGACGGCGCTGCGCAACTGGCGGGCCAGGACGCGGGGATCGAACTCGACGTACTGGAGCACTTCGCTGACGGTGTCGCCTTTGATCACCGCCTCGACGATGACCTCGTCGCCGGAGTCCATGGAGACGTGGACCGCGTTGGTGTCGCCGAACAGGTTGTGGAGGTCGCCGAGGATCTCTTGATAGGCCCCGAGCAGGAAGGCCCCGAGGAAATACGGCCGCTCGTCCACGGTGTGGAGCGGCAGGGTGCGTTTGACGTCGCGGCGGTCGATGAAGCGGTCGATCTTGCCGTCGGAGTCGCAGGTGATGTCGCCCAGGACGGCATGGTGCGTGGGCCGCTCGTGGAGCCGGTGGATCGGCACGATGGGAAAGAGCTGCTTGATGGCCCAACTGTCGGGCATGGACTGGAAGAGCGAGAAGTTGCAGAAGTAGGTCTCGCTCAAGAGCCAATCGAGCACGCCCAGCTCCTCGGGGACGTACTCCAGTTGCCGCATGAGCCGCTGAATCTTGCGGCAGATCGCCCAGAAGAGGTTTTCGGCCTGGCAGCGCTGCTCCAGGGGCAGGTAGCCGCCGCCGAAGAGGTTGAGGGCCATGTCGAGGGCCTGCTGGGCGTCGTGGTAGCTTTCCAGGACGTTGCGCACGGTGAGGTTCTGGTAGGCGTCCAGCAGGTCCACCAGCGGCTGCTCGGCGTCTTCCGGCAAGCTCAGCGGCACGCCGTTCTCGCCCACGTCGGAAACGCCCAGCACGTTGAACACCAGCACGCTGTGGTACGCCACCACGGCCCGGCCGCTCTCGGAGAAGATGGTCGGGTGGGGCACTTGGGCGTCGTCGCAGACGCTTTGGATGTGGTAGACCACGTCGTTGGCGTATTCCTGGAGCGTGTAGTTGACGCTCGACTCGAAATTGGTCTGCGACCCGTCGTAATCCACGCCCAGGCCGCCCCCCACGTCCAGATACTTCAACCCGGCCCCGTTCCGCACCAGATCGACGTAGACGCGGGCGGCCTCGTTCAAGGCCCGCTTGATGTGGCGGATGTTAGTGA
>CAYGZI010000009.1:0-23123 GCA_964354245.1 uncultured Planctomycetaceae bacterium | reverse complement strand
ACCCATGCGGTCATCGCCATGGCGGCCATGGAGCATCACAAGCATGTCTATTGCGAGAAGCCGTTGGCCCACACCGTGGAGGAGGTCCGCGCTCTTATGAAGGCCGCCGCCAAGTACAAAGTGGTGACTCAGCTTGGCAACCAGGGGCATTCCTTTGGTTCGATTTGCCGGCTCTGTGAGTGGGTTTGGGCTGGCGCCATCGGCCAGGTCCATACCGTCCGGGCGCACATCGCCCCGTGGGACGCGGCCGAGATGCGGCACGACTGGCTGCCGGCCCAGCCCGAGCCGCCCAAGGACGAGGTGGACTGGGACCAATGGCTCGGCCCGTGCCCCTGGCGGCCGTACAACGCCAGCTACGTCGGCGGCGGGTGGCGGGGCTTCTACGATTTCCACACCAGTTGCATCGGCGAATGGGGGGCGCACACCTTCGGGCAGTGCCAGGTGGCGATCGGGGCGACCGACACCTCGGCGGTCGAGTACGAGTACGTGAAGAACGAGTCGGGCGACGGCATGGTCACGCGGTTTGCCAACGGGATCAAGATGATCCTGAACCGCGGCGGTTGGACCGGGACCGCGGGAGGCTGGAAGGGCTCCTGCGGCGTCTGCTATGAAGGGACCGAAGGCTGGGTCTCCGTGGCCGACGGCTATTCCAGGCCCGAGGTCTCCTCGCCCGCCCTGCTGGCCGACTTCCAGAAGCTCGTGCGCGACTACATGGCCCGGACCGGGCGCCCGATGAACCACGTGCGGAATTTCTTCGACTGCGTCAAGTCGCGCCGCCCGACGGTGGCCAATCCGGAAGTGATGCACTACGCGATGAGCACGGTCCACGCGGCCAACATCTGCATGTGGCTCAAACGGAACATGAAGTACGACCCGGTCAAGGAGGAGTTCATCGGCGACCCCGAGGCCAACCGGCTCCGCTCGCGTGCGCAGCGGGCACCGTGGACCATCTAACCCGAAGGAGAATACACCATGTCAAAGTCAATAATGAGTCTCGCCCTGGTCCTCGCGGTGTTTGTGGCCGGCGCCGCGCAGTTGTCCGGCCAAACCGTCCCGCCCGGCGGGAAGGAGCAGGTGGACAAGCTCGTCGCCGTGCTCAAGTCCGACGCGCCGCTGAAGGAAAAGGTGGATGCCTGCCGCGGGCTGGGGGTGATCGGCACGAAGGACGCCGTGCCCGCGCTGGCCGCGCTGTTGGCCGACGAAAAGCTCTCGCATAACGCCCGATACGCCCTGGAGCCGATCCCCGATCCGTCGGTGGACGACGCCCTGCGCGATGCGTTGGGCAAGCTCAAGGGCCGGCCGCTGGCGGGAGTGATCGTCTCGATCGGCGCGCGGCGCGATGTCAAGGCCGTCGTTCCGCTCTGGAAGATGCTGCTGAACCCCGACGCGGACGCGGTTCAAGCCGCAGCGAGGTCCCTGGGCAGCATCGGAACGCAGGAAGCGGCCAGGGCGCTCCAAAGCGCCCTGCCTAATGTGTCGGCCGCCAATCAGCCCGCGATGTGTGAAGGTCTGCTCCGGGCGGCCGAAGCCCTGGCCGCCAAGGGGCAACGCGACGAGGCGATCGCCATCTACGACCGGTTGCGCAGCCTGCAACCGGCGCCGCACCAGGTCCGCACCGCGGCCCTGCGCGGCGCGGTCCTCGCCCGCGGCAATGACGGCCTGACCCTCTTGCGGGAGCACCTGGGCAGCAAGGACTACTTGCTGTTTGCCGCGGCGGTGCGCACGTCGCAGGAGATGCCCGGCGCCGAAGTGACGCAAGCGCTGTGCGCGGGGCTGGGCCAACTGCCCGCCGACAACCAGATTCTCGTGATGCAGGCGCTTGGCAAGCGCGCGGATCGGACGGCGGTGGCCGCGCTTGCGGCCGCGGCCAAGAGCGGAGCCAAGCCGGTCCGGCTGGCGGCTATTCGCGCCCTCGGCCAGATCGGCGACGCGTCCTCCGCGACGGCGCTGATGGACTTGCAGGGCGACGCCGACCGCGAACTGGCGCAGGCGTCGCAAGAGAGCCTCGCCGTGCTGGAGGGCAAACAAATCGATGACGCCGTGATGGCCATGCTTGCCGGCGGTGATACGGCGCGGCGGCTCAACGCGTTAGACCTCATCGGCCAGCGTCGGATCAAGGCAGCCGTCCCCGCACTCCTCAAAGCAGCCGGCGACCCGGACGCCGAAGTCCGTCGCGCCGCGATCAGGCGGCTGGGCGAGCTGGGCAGTGCTGCGGAGCTGCCGGCGATGGTCGAGTTGCTTATGGGGCTCAAGGACCCGCAGGACCTCAGCGCCGCCGAGCAGGCCGTGGGCGCCCTGTGCGCAAGGGCCGACAACCCCGAAGCCTCCATCCAGAAGCTCATCGAGCGGCTTGCGCAGGCCCCCGGCGCGCAAAAGACCGTCCTCCTGCGGGTGCTCGGCGCGGCCGGCGGAGCCAGTGCCTTGAAGGCCGTGCGCGATGCGATCAAGGACCCGGATCCGCAGGTCCGCGGTGCCGCCATCCGCACGCTCGCGGCATGGAAGACGGCGGACGTCATGCCGGACTTGCTGGCCCTGGCCCGAAGGTCGAGCATCCCTGCAGAGAGGGCGCTCGGCCTGCGCGGCTACCTCGCTTGGGCGGGCCGGAAGGAGTTGCCCGCAAACCAGCGCCTGTCGATCTGCCGGCAGGCCGGCGAGCTGGTGCAGACGACCGAGGAGAAGAAGCTGCTTCTGGCGGCGCTGGGGGGCATGGCCTCGGCCGATGCGCTGGCTCTGGTGGCGCCGTTGTTGGACGACGCGGCGGTGAAGGATGAGGCCTGCGCTGCCGCGGTGTCGGTGGCCGAGCGGCTGCTGAAAGGGAAAGGCGGTGACACGGCCCAAACCGCGTCCAAGCTGGTCGAGCCGCTGACAAAAGTGGCCCAGGCCGCCACGGATCCCGACCTGGCGCAGCGGGCCAAGGCCGCGCTTAAGCGGGCGCAGAGCCGCGCCAAAGGGAAATAGCGCCAAGCAAGCTTGTGCAATCCTCCAACGGGGAGAAAACCACAAAGACACGAAGGCACAAAGAGTTCTTTGTGTTCTTCGTGCCTTTGTGGTTGAATCTTCCTTCTTGATCCGCAGAGTTTTCCTAACCGAAACCCCCAGCCCGCAATCCCCAAGATTTCCCGACTCGCCGCGCTTCGCGGCTTGCCGCGATGGGGTCTTGGGGTATGGTTTCCTGGACGAGGGAGATCGCCGCACGGAATGGAGCGGAAACCATGCCCAGGATCGCGGTGGCGCTGGGAGTGCTGGCATCGGTAGCGTTTTGCATCGGGTTTAACACCGTGCGCTACCCGGTGGTCTGGGAGATGCTCCAGCAGCCCGGACTGCCGGTCTTCGCGTCTCAGCCGGCAGACGCGCCGTCGCCTGCCGCGCTAGCGACCAAGCCGCCTCAGCCGGCGGCAAAGTCAACGCCATCGACAGGCTCGGCCTCGAAAACCTCTGCCAAGTCGGGTAGGCGTGCATTCGCGGCCGCCAGTCAAGCCGAGTCCGAACCCGAGTTTTGCACGGCCGACGGGGTCTGTCAGATCGCCGCTGGCCCTCAGCCAACGACGCTGAAGGGGTCCACGCCGGCGCCGAAGTCCGGCGCCGATCTAGCCGCGTCACTCCCCGGGTTGCCGCGCGACGCCTCGTTGGATGGTCTGAAAGACCGGGTCGAACGACGGCTTGTGCCCGTGCCGGACGGCCCGCCGGTGAGTTCCTTGCGGTCCCTGCCTCCGGTGGACGAGTCGGCCGCGGCAGCGTCGGGTCCCGCAGTGCCACAGCCGGCTGGCGCCTCGACGCCATTCTATCCGACTTCCGGCTATCCGGCCGTTGATTTGGCCCGCTTCAAGTCCGGCAAGCCCGGCAATCTCGTGCCGGTCAGCCAACCGGGGTCGTGACAATCACCGCGTAGGCGCAGAGAAAGGGGGCGAAAACTGACGTCAGCCAATCAACCTGTCGTAGTCGGCGTGCGAGCCGATCCAGAACCAGGTGACGGTGTCGCCTTCGCGCAGGCCCACCGGCCGGCACGGATGTCTTCGCGCACCTTCTCGGCTAACCGCCCCAACTGCTCCTGGGACCGGGCAAAGGCCTCATCCCAGAGCCGCTCGTCGGCAATCTCGTCCAGGATCAGCGTGGCGATGGCATCTTGTTCGCACTCTGGCAGTCTTTGAACCTCGGTCATGGCCTTCTCAAGCAATTGGGTCATCCGTCGAACCTCCGTTGTGATCGACCCTCAACAATCATACCCTAGATATGATACTTGCGGACAATGAGCCCGGCAAGAAGCGATCAGCAGCCACGAACCACGGAGCATCGTCGCTGTTATGCTGAAGCATAACCTACGGCTACGGCCGGCTACCGCCGCGCGAGCTTCCCGAGTGCCTCGATCCCCCGTTGGATCACGGCGTCCGGAGCGGCGTAGGAAAGGCGGAAGTGCGTATCGCGCCGGCTGAAAACGCCCCCGGGGATAATCAAGAGCTGGTGCTCTTCGATGGCCCGGGCGACGAACTCGGTACACGTGCCCCACGGGACCTTGGGGAAGGCGTAGAAGGCCCCTCGCGGGCAGACCAGCTCGTAGTCGCCTGCAAGCCCTGCGAAGATCAGGTCGCGCTTGCGCCGGTAGTCGTCGATGTGGGCGCCGGGGTCCACGTCCATGGCCGCGGCTCCGGCCCACTGGAAAGGGTGCGGGGCGCAGACAAAACTGTATTGCTGGAGCTTGATCATCTCCTGGATGATCGCCCGCGGGCCGTGGGCAAAGCCCAAACGCCACCCCGGCATCCCATAGGTCTTGCTGAAGCCGTCCACCACGAGGGTCTGCGGATTGAACCGGGCCGGCGAGACGAACGCGGCGTCGTAGCAGAAGGCGTTGTAGATCTCGTCGCTCACGAGCACCACGTTCCGCTCGGCCGCCAACTCGGCCAGCGCGCGGACCTCCTCTTCGCTTGCCACCGCGCCGGTCGGATTGGCGGGGCTGTTGAAGAGAATCGCCTTCGTGCGCGGGGTGATGGCCGCGGCCACGCGGTCCACGTCGATGCGGAAATCGGGATACGTGTCCACGTAGACGACTTTGCCGCCCACGAGCCCCGCCAGCGCGTCGTACATCACGAAGTACGGGTCGAAGACGATCACCTCGTCGCCCGGGTTGACCAGCGCCAACATCGCCAGCACCAGCCCGCCGCTCGTGCCGCAGGTGACAAACACGTCGCGGTCCGGATGGCCGTACTGCCGGTCGAGCCGGGCCTGGAGCTTGTCGCGCAAGACGGGCATCCCCTGGGTCAGGGCATAGCCGTTCTTGCGGCCCTCGATGGCGTCGATGGCCGCCTGGCGGACTTCGGCGGGCACGTCGAAGTCGGGCTGGCCGATCGAGAGGTTGATCGGGTCGGCCAGCTTGGCCCCCAGGTCAAAGACCTTGCGGATGCCGGAGCTGTCGAAGGACTTGGTTCGGTCGGCGAGCCAGGGGAGAGACATGGGAGACAGGAGATAGGAGTCAGGAGACGGGAGCCAGTAGATAGGAGTTGCATCGCTCAGTAGGACAGGCGTCTGAAGGCTGATAGCTGATAGCTGATAGCTCCCCTATCCTATCGCGCCGGCCAGGCAGCGTCGAGAACTTCCGAAAGCGGCCGGTCGCTTTGGCTGAGGATTTCCAGAAGCAGGGTAATGGTCCGCAGGGCGTCGGCCGCGGAAAAGGGGTCGGGGCTCATTTGCCGGAACGGCCCGCGACCAACCTCCGGTCGGTGCCCGGCTTCGCACAAGTGAGCCCCGACCCCATTGCTTCGGCAGTACCAGATCCGGCCGCCGCAGTCGGCGCCCAGCGGCGCGCAATGCCCGCAGACCTGCCGGGCCATCTCGGCGCGGAGCGGACCGCCGGGGACCACGCGGCTGCCCAAGCCGGCGATCGCTTGGGCCAGCGATTCGGACCATCCCGCTTCCAGCGCGACCGCCGCGCCGGGCTGAGCTGCTAAGAGATGCCGGGCCACCAATAGAAAGAGCCGCTCGGGCGGGATCGCTCGCCCCGACTCGTCAATCGCCCGGCAGCACTCGGCGTCTGAGTCCACGCCCACGCCGAAATGGGCCTTCTCCTGCCGGATCAGCTCGGCGAGCCGCTCCGGCGATGCCCGGCAAGGGATGATGCGGCAGGCCGTATGGGCGGTAAGGGTATCGAGATATGCCAGGAGCGGACGCGAGGCCGTCTCGACAATCACGCCCAACGGGCGCAAGGCGTGGTAGTGACCGCTCAGACCGGCCAGGTACGAGGTCTCTGCCGGAAAGCGGCATATCGGCCCGTAGTAGCGCGTGGGCCGGTTGACGCCGGTCTCGAACAGCCGGCGAATCTCGTCCATTGCCTCGCCGGCGGAGAGGGGTGAGGCTCCGTGCCAGAACTTCAGTCCCACGGCCCTGACCCCTTCGCCACTCCCGGCGAGGATCCCTCCGTCGGCCCCTAGGGAGTGCAGGGCCAGCGTGAAGCAGGCCGAAGTGACCGGGCCCACGTCCACCACGCCGCAGCCCGCCCAGCGGAGTCCCTCGGCCACGGCGGCAACCAGTTCCGGAGACCGCGGCGATCCGTCGGCCCCAATCGCGGCCACGGGCGAGGGAAGGGGGTCGGGGCTCATTTGCCGGAGTGGCCCGCGCTCAACTCCTGGCCGGTGCCCGGCTTCGCACAAAGGAGCCCCGCCCCCTTCTCCCCCGCGGAGCCAAGCGCCGAACGCGGCGGCGATCTTGCGGGCAGTGGCCGGGGTGAAGTCGTTGGGGGAATCGCTGCCTGCACCCTCTCGATGAAAGAGGGGACGCACGGCCGCCCGCTGCCAGGTCTCGGCCAGGCGTTTGACCTGCCGGGCAGGAAGACTTGCCGTTTGTTCCCGGTGAGGACACTCGCGGCAGCCGGGGTAGAATCGGGCCAGACGCCCCAGGTGGACTGCCCGGCTGATCGGAGCTGCCTCGCCGGGGCAACGATATTCATCCGGGCACTGTTCCGGAGGCTGCGGCATCCGTGGACTCCGGGGCAATTCGGGACATCCAGGTCGGTCAATGCGTGGTTGGTTAAGGCAGAATCTCCACGTCGTCCAGCAAGATGCGGTCTCCCGCCTGGCCCTCGAACAGGAGCTTCAGATTGTCGAGCACGTCGCCTTCGAGGCTCGGTCCGGTGCGGGCCCAGCCGACGCGGGCCTCGATCGCCCGGAACTCGACCTGCGTCCACTCGCCTTTCTTCAATCCGCCGATCGTGTAGCGACAGTTGTCCTTCTGCTTCTTGGACCAGATCAGCACGCTCACCTCGCGGGCGTCGCCGAGGGGCTTGAGCTTCAAGCGGAGCCTGGTCGCGTCCGTGACGGGGACTGAGTAGGCATTCCACACGCCGGCGCCGGCCGGCGGAAAGCTGTATGCCTTCGAGCCCGATGCGCCGCCATCGGCCACGCTCCCCCCCTTGAAACTGCCCGGCCCCTGGTCGAATCGCTCGGTGAAGACCGCTTTGCCGGGCTGGGGCACGAGGAGCCCGGGCGTTAGAAGGGCGCTTCGCGAGGGCGTGGCCTTGCGCTTTCCCGCGGCGGGCTTGCCGCGGACCGGGCCGATGTACTCGGTGGCCAGCACGATGTCGTCGAACCAGACCTGCATCACGCGGCTCTTGGGGTTGGGATCCTTGTTGTGCTGGGCGGGCTGCTCGGTGTTGTAGTAGAGGAGCCAGAAGCTGTTGATCTTGAGCTTGTCGGTCGTGCGCCAGCGGAAGCCGCCGAAACGCCCGTAAAGCTCGCCGTCCACCCAGAAGGCTTGCTCGCCGTCGGCCCGCTCGGGGCTGGAGTTGGCCTTCATCATGGCCTCGACGCAATACCAGCGGCCGGGCTGGATGGGCTCCTGCTTGCCGTCGTAGACCGAGCCCCACTTGGTCTTCATCTCGTGCCAGTAGGTGTAGAAGTTCCAGACGCCCGGCGGCGGGAACTTGCCCCAGCGCCCGGTCGGCTCGATGCCGGTGGAGAACTTGGCGTCGCCCGGCGGCGTCTCGCCGGCGCCGCCCTTGGGCCACGGCTCGGGCGTGCGGTCGGCCACCAGGTGGACGAAGTGATGGATGTAGCCGGTCTTCTCGTGAAACTTGACGTAGAACCGGGCGTAGAGCGTGTCCACGCCCCGCGGGTGCGTAAACAAATGACCGTTGTCCGCAATGCGGATGGACCGCTCGCCGGGCGAATTGGCGGGGATGTCGGCGGAGAAGCTGAAGTTTTCCTTCTTCGTGATATTGCCCCAGCGGGCGCCGATCTCCTCGGGCGTGCCGGTCTCGAAGTCCTCGACGAACAGCACGCGGGGATCACGCTCGATCCCTTCGTCGCCGGGGTAGAGCGAGGCCAGCCCGCCCTTCTCCGGGCCCGGCGCCGGCATGTTCGCTTGCGGCGGAAGCGTCCCTTGAGCGGCGACGGCCCGGGCGGCTTCCTTTCCCTCTCCCCTGGCGGGCGCGACCAGCGCGGCGACCGGAATCGCCAGCCACAAGAGCGTCACGACTACGAACCATCGGGTCTTGCGCAAGATCATGAGTTTCTACTCCATTTCGTGTCCTAGATACCGAACCCGGCCCAGAATTGCGCCGCGCCCGTCGCGGCGCAGCCACGAGCCTAAGCGGCGACCGCGCCGAAGTCAAATCCGCCCACGTGGCACAGCCGCCCTCGGCTGTGTAAGCCAATTGGCACAGCCGAGGGCGGCTGTGCCACGGATCAAAGCGGTGTGTGACAACGGGACCTCGCCCTGATAGAGTAGCCGGCGGACAAAGTAGCCCGGTCACTCCGTGACCGGAGGTGCGGGTCACGGAGTGATCCGCCTACTTTGGTTTGCGTAACCCAACGGAGCATACCGGCCATGAAGACACTCCGATTCGTTGCTCTGGTCGCGCTCGCTTGGGCGGGCCTCGACGTGGCGCTTTGTGCATTCGAGACCGTTTGGATCGAGGCCGAACACCTCGACGGCGTGCGCGGCCACTGCTGGCCCATGGGCCGGCCCGATGCGAAAAAAACCGCCGGCCACTGGGGTCTTTCCGGGCCCGGTTGGGCTGCCGAGTGGAACATGGGCGGCGAGAGCGGCTTTCTCTCCATTGCCGCCGGGACCGGCGACGACCGGGCCGTGGCCTCAAAGTCCATCGAAATCCCGAGCGACGGCCGCTATTTCGTCTGGGTCCGCTACGGCGATTGGCGCGAGAAGACCGAGCGGTTCCAGGTCCAAATCGAGCAGCCCGCTGTGGGGCAAGCTCCGCAGCCGGCCCCCTGGATCGGCAAGTACGGCGACCGGGCCATGGTCGAGGAAGACAACGAGATGAAGCTCTACTGGGGCTGGGTCTTCGTCTGGGACCATCGCCCGGCGATGCTCAAGAAAGGGCCGGCCAAGCTGAGCCTCATGTCCACATCAAAAGAGCCGGTGCCGCGACAGGTGGACGCGATCGTGCTCACCACCGATCCGGCCTATCGGCCGCAGATCAAGGAACGGCCGCGTCATCCGACCTGGGACGTCCTGGCCGGATACCGCCGGACCATGCCCACGGACTTGAAGCCGCTGGCCCGGGCACCGTCCGGAGGACGGTCGCGTCCGGCTTGGGAGCTGCCTGCTCAGTGGCGCCTGCACACCTTTCGAGACAGAGGATTCCTTTACCTTTGGAACACCAGCCCGGAGAAGCCGCAAGAGACCTGGCTGGGCCAACGGCCCGACCGCGTGAAGTTTCCCTACCACGTGGCCGACGACCAGACGCGCAAGGAGTTCGAGAAGAAGTACGGCGGGCGCGACGACGTGCCGATCTTCTCCGACCCGCGGATCGTGCCCGCCTTCCACGGCTTTGGCGGGAGCGTCTTTGCGGCCGACGCGAAGACGGGCGAGCTGGGCGAGGCCGGACGGTGCTTCGCCCGCTGGTTGGACGAACACCCCGGCCGCCCGTGGGCCATGATGATGAACTATCACGGCGGCACGCCGGTGGGCGAAAAAGGGATCGCGGCCTTCTTGAAGTACCGCGACCGCTACGTGGGCTCGATCGCCGGTGAGAGCCTGGGCTACTTCGAGGTCGATGGAACGGCCGTGGAAAAGGCCGTCGCTGGCGTCCAGACGCGGCGGCAGTTGGTCGAGGCGTTCAGCCCGTTTATGCTCCGGGCAAACGCCGAGAAGTACCGCAAGGTCTTTGGCCGCGACCTCGACAAGAACGCCTACGAGGACGTGATCCCTTGCCTATCGCAGGGCAACATCGCCTTCGCGCCGCTTTGCAGCCTGTGGGGCGCGCGCACCATCGGCTACGAATCCACGGCCTCGACTTCGGCAGTGCTCGGGATGCGCTGGGCCTTTCTCCGCGGCGCCGCGCGCCAGAACGGCTGCCTCACCGCCACCTACCGCTCCTGCAACTTCGGCGACGCCTCGACCATCTTCAGCAATGCCGGCAGCTTTCACTCGCCGCAGGCCATCCTGGACAATTACTACTCGGTCTACTCGGGCGCGGGCATGACCTGGTACAAGATGGACATCTGGTACCAGTACATGGCCGGGGCGTCGATGTTCTACCACGAGCAGGGTTTCGACGAGTTCTGGCGGCCCGGCGGCACGGCTGCGGCGGGCGTTCAGGAGGTGCAGCTTTCGCCCAAGGGCAAGCTCGTGGACCGCTTCCTGCGGGTCACGGCGGCGGAGCCCGACCGCGGATGCCCGTTCACGCCGGCCGCCTTCCTGGTCGATTACGCCCACGGCTGGGAGCCGGCCCCGTTCTGGCCCAACGCCTTTGGCGACTATCACCGGCAGACCGACCGCTTCCGGCCCGGCGACCACGAGCGAATGCTCGAAGAGTACTTCTGGACCGCCTACTACCCGATCGGCCCGGAGAGCGAGAAGCCGATCACCGGAACCAACGAGGTCTATCTGCCCGGGGTGTTCGGCGACCTCTTCGACGTGGTCTACGCCTACCCGGACGTGGCGCGGTGGCGCACGATCGACACGTACCCGGTCGTCATCGCCGCGGGCGAGATCGAGCTGACGGCCGCCGAGGGCGAGCGCCTGGCGGCCTACGTCGCTAGCGGCGGCACGCTGCTGGTGGCCGACGGGCACCTGTCGGGCCCGGGCGTGGCGGCACTCCACTTGCCCGCTGCGGGGCCGCAGGCCGAAGGCTCCGGTTATTGCTGGCTAGGCGACCCACAGATTCATCCGTCCCAACGATTCCGCTTCCGGCCGATCCCGACGAAGGGGGTTGAGGTCTTGGCGACCACGCCCGACGGGCGGTGCTTCTGTGCCGCGATGGACCGCGGGCGTGGCCGGCTCATCTATCTCTCGGTGCCGCACGGGCTGGGGATCGACCGCCGGGCGGTGCCGGTCGTTCCGCGGCTGGTGGCCCATCTGACCCGCGGCCTGATGCCCGTCGAGGTCGAAGGCGACGTCGAGTGGCTGGTCAACCGCACGGCCAAGGGCTGGGCCGTGACGCTCTTGAACCCGGCGGGCCAGGCCAAACCGCAACAAGGGATCACGCCGACCGATTTCCGGCAGAACCGCACGGTGACGATCCGCTCTCGCGTGCCGATCCAAGCCGCCCGCGACCGGCTCCTGCCGGAAGAGCGTCTCGAAGTCCTCCAGAATGCGGTTCGTCTGGAGGTCTCTGCCGGAGGCGTGCGGATCGTCGAAGTGCAGTGACGCTGGATGCGTCCGGCCGTGCAGGGCGTAGTAGCCCGGGGGCCGTTCACGCCAGGGTGTCGAAGCCAAAGGGACTGGTCCCCGCGTGGATTTGCGCGAACTTCTGCAGCCACCCCACTTGCCGCTGGAGCGTTGCTTCGGATGCCCCTCGGGCAGGCGCGGCGACTTGAATCGCGCCCTGCTGTTGGCGGAAGGCGGCGAGTTTTTTGCCGTAGAGTTCCACGAGGTTGAGCCGCTGGTCGGGTGCCGGGTTTTCGCTGTCCAGGTCGAGGCGGACCGAGGCCAACTCCTGGAAGTCCTTTTCGGAGAGGGCCCCGGCCTGGCGGAGTTTCTGGAGCATCTCGGACAGTGCGCGGGGGGAGATGTCTGCCACGTCGTAGTCGGCGAGGATTTGCCGCATGGCGTCGCTGGGCGTGCTGCCCGGCGAGGAGGGCCCAGTCAGGGCCAATGGGGACTTCTGGGCGGGCTCGGCGGCTCCACCGCCACGGCCGAGCCGGGCCAGTTGGGCAGCGGTAGACAGGATGTTCTTGACCAGTAGCATGGTCGGACTCCAGGAGACTCACACCGCGGAGGCACGGAGGCGCGGAGGTCACGGAAACGGAGTAGGAAGTAGTCGGTAGACAGTAGTCGGTAGGAATCGGGAGACGGCAATCAGCAGTCGGCATGGGCCGTTCGCCATCCATCCTTCATTTCCCTCCGTGTTCTCCGAGGCTCCGTGGTGAGCGTTGCGGTTCGGCGGACGCAGGAGGTGCAGGTCGGTGCTTCCGGAGCAAACGCCGTGCCGGAATCGTGCTGTGCCGATGGCAGCGGTGTGATTCACGCAAGTGTTTTGGTCGTAGTTTGTTGCGACGTTGGTGTTAGGAGGATCGCCTCCTCGCCGTAGCGGGCCGGCGTGTTGCGTCCGGCGATTGCTGCCGATCGGGCCCGCGAAGACTGCCGATGGGACCTTGCCGGCAGAAGACTCCCAAAGTCGTCGAGACTTCGGGAGTCTATCCGAATGAGCGCCGCGCAAGCGCGGCCGCTAAACGGGAGGACTCTCTTTGCGGAACAGCGTCCGAAAGACCATCGCCCCGTGGAGCCGCGTGCGGCGCTCAAAATGAGTGCGATAGTCCATGTCGTGGGCCGCCGGGGCCTCGTGTACCTCAAACGGGCCCTCCAGGCCCGGGGTCTCACGGAACAGTCCCACGGCGGTCTCGAAGTACTCTTCAACGTCGGTCCAGAAGTGCAGTGATCCGCCGGGCTGGAGCACCCGGGCAACGTCGCGGGCGAGAGACTCCCGCATGACGCGCCGCTTTTTATGCCGCCGCTTCCACCAAGGGTCCGGGAAGTAGACGTGAACCGCAGCCACGGACTCCTCGGGGAGGACTTCTTGGAGCACGCAGACGGCATCGGCGATGACCACGGCAGCGTTGGCAAGCCCATGCCGCGCCAACCCGGCGGCGGCGAAGCCGGCGTAGGGCGGGGCGATCTCGATCCCCAGGAAGTCCACGTCCGGCCGAGCCGCCGCGGCCGTTCTCAAGAAAAGCCCCTTGCCCGAGCCAATCTCCACCTCCAGCGGCGCCCGGCGGCCAAACAAGACCTCCGCCCGCCACGGGCGCGGCAACTGGTCGAGCGTCTTCAGGTGCCGCGACAAGTCCAGCGACGGATCGGTTTTCCGTAAGGCGCGGGGGCCCATGGGGAGGGAGTCAGGAGACAGTAGACAGCAGACGGCACCCGGCGGTCAGCACAGCGCGGCAAAGCCGCGACCAAGTTCGAAGCACGAAATCAGACATCAGAAAAAAATCGAAAGCTCCAAGTCCGAATGGACAAGACGGTCGGTTGGCTACGCCGAAGGACCGCGGAGGGCCTCCTCGGGAAGGGGAATGCCAATGATGACCCCTTCGCAAACGAGGTTTTGCCGCACCAGGCACTGGAATTCGCAAGTCATCATGGTGCTGCGGGTCTTCAGCAGCCGCGCGACCACGACGAAGCGCTCGCCGGGCAGCACCACGCCGCGGAAGCGAACGTCTTTGAGGCCGCCGAAGCCGACGACGGTTGCGTCCAGCACCCTGTACTTCTGCGCGAAGTAGCTGGCCAACTGGGCCGCCGCCTCGCACATGATCACCCCCGGCATGAGCGGAGTGCCCGGCATGTGGCCGCGGACCCAAAACTCGTCCGGGCGGAGGTCCTTGTAGCCCACGCAGATGGACCGCTGGCGATCCTCGAAAACAATCGCGGTCAACTGCTCCATTTCGAAGCGTTGGCGATTGTAGCGGCGGATCTCCTCGACGCCGGCGATGACGCGGTTCAGGTCGTACTCCGACGGATCGAGGATCGGGGCTCTTCTGGGCACGCCTTGCTCCTTAGCCGATTGCGGTTCCCCGGCCGGGGACCGTCTCAGGTGCGGACCTGTGCGCGTTTGGCGCGGCGGGCCTTGCTGTTGGCGGGGCGCCGGCCGTGGTTGGCCTTCTTCAGCTTGCGGTGCGGTTTAGTCATGTTTGGGGACTCTCTGCTCGGAGAACGAATCGAGAAAACGAACGTCCTACTTTACCACGCTGCCCCGCCAGTGGGAAGAGACCCGTTGTGCCGCGCCCGGCACGCACCCCCAGGTTTCAAGCTGCCTTGCTGACCGGCGACCTCGTCTCCGTCTCTTCCGGGAGAGCCTCGCCGAAGGCGGCGACACCCTCGTCCGGCCTGCGCCGGTAGATTCTCTGGCACGGCGCGGGCTGGCTCTCCACCATTTCGCCTTCGGGCTCTTCTTGACGCCGGTCGAGCGACTCGGCTCGACCCCCTTCCTCCGAGGCCCGGCGGGCCCGGGACATCAAGATCAGGAGCGCCGGGAGCATCACCAGGGACGTGAAGAGGCAGCACGTCAGGCCGAGGGTCAGCACCCGGCCGAGGCTCTGCAAGCCGCGATGGCTGGCGATCATCAGGCTCCCAAAGCCGGCCATGTTGGTGACCGAGTTGACCACGACCGCGGAGGCCGTCGAGGCACTGATCCGATACCGGCCGCGCTGGGCGCAGAAGTCGTGGACCACGTGGACGCCGGCGTCGATCCCGATTCCAAGGATGAGCGGGAGCACGATCATGTTGGCCGCGTTCAGCGGTATCTCCAGCCACCCCATGAGCCCGAACAACAGCACCATCCCCAAACCCAGCGGCAAAAGCGCCAAGACGGTGTGGCGCACCGTGCGGAAATCGAGGAATACCACCGGCACGATAATCAACAGGGCGTAGATGGCCGCCTCCTCGTAGCTCCGCTGCATCTGCAGCGAGGCCTCGTAGACCTGGAGCGGATTGCCCGTCGCCCGCGGATCCACGCTCCGCACCTCGCGCACGAACCCGCTCATTGTGGGCATGTCCCAGATGTCCCCCTTGCTGTAGACCTTCAGCAAGTACCGGCCGCGCGGGCTGACAAACCGGGAGACCAGGCTCGCCGGCAGATCGGTCAGATGGGGCGGCTCGGGATTGGCCACGGCGCAAAGCCCGTGCAGCAGGGCCAGCAACTCCTCGGCCGACTGCTGCTGAAAGGCCGACAACCTGGCCGAGACCTCGCCCGGCGAAAGCTGCTCCAGCAGCGGACCGAGCCGGCCAATGCGTCGGGAGAGTTCCGCCGCCTCCGGGCCTGCCGCGGCCAGGGACCTGGCCTGGGCCACCAGTTGCGCCAAGTCCTCGGGATTGCACGCCGGGATCCGGGGAGCCCGGTCGGGAAGCCCGGCCAAACGCTGGCCGATCGCCTCCACCATCGGGCGTTTTTGCTCAGTCCGGTCGGGGAACCGCGAGGCGATCTCCTCGACCCGTTTGACGGACGGGAGCCGGAGAAAGCGCTCTTTGCGGGCGAGCACCTCTTGGCGGGTGTCCGCCACGGAGAGGGCAAACGAGGCGTTCTGATCGGTCTCGCTCAGCAGCCTTTGCTCCAGATCGACGCTTTCGATTCCCTGGGCCTGCAGGTGGAGGAGGTTGTGGTCGTAACCGAGGCGGCCGAGTCCGCAGGCCAAGAACACGCAGACCGCGGAAGTGACTGCCAGGAGGAGCCGCGGCCGCGTGTACAGAGGCTCCAGCCAGCTCCGCACGTCCACCGGCAGCGGCGAGTGGCGATGGGGCCATTTGGTGTCGGTCAGGTGGATCATGGCCGGCAAGACCGTCAGCCCGGCAATCCAGCACAAGATGATCCCGCCGCCGGCGATAATCCCCAGCTCGGCCACGCCGGTGAACTCGGTCAGCCCTGCCATGAAGAACGCGACCGCCGTGGTGATGGCCCCGGTCGCCACGCCCGGGCCCACGGTGGCGACGGTCTGGACGAGGGCCTCCTTGCTGGAGCGGATCGACGAGCGGAGCTGGAGGTACTGGGCCACGTAGTACATGCTGAAGTCGATCCCCTGGCCGATGAGGATCACGGCAAAGGCGCTGGACAGGATGTTCAAGTGCCCGATGGCCAGGGTGATGTAGCCCAATGCCCAGGCGGTGCCGACGGTCAGTGAGATCATGGCCAGGAGCGGATGGCGCCAGCCGCCGAACCCCACCACAAACAAGAGCGACACGGCGACCAGGGAGACCAGGCTCACCTGGGTCATCGAGGATTGGCTCGTGGCCATTTCGTCGTGCTCGATGACGGGCAGCCCGGTCACTCCGATCTTGGTTTCGGGGTGGGCGGCCTGCTCGCGTGCGATCAAGCGGCGGAGGGCCTCGATCGCGCCGCGGCCGCGCACGAAGTCGCCCTCTTGATCGTCGTAGACCAGGCGCAGGAGAACGAACGCCATTCGCCCCTGCTTGGCCAGGAGCCGTCCGGACTCCTCTTCCTCAGGGATCGAAGCGGAAAAAGATCGCTGCGGCCAAGGGGATTGATATCGGCCGGCGAGGGCCGCTTGCAGGCTGTCGAGAAAACGGAAGACGTGGCCCTGGTTCTCGGCGGGAAGGGCTTGCCCTTGGGCCGCGGCTCGCCCCCACTCCGCAAGCATCTCCCGCGCCGTGTTGCCCACGTTGAGCCATGCCCAATTGTCGCGGACAATGGGCTCGACCTGGTCCAGGAAGCCCTCAATCTCCTGGAGGGTCTCCAGCGGGGCGTAGTACAGACCCTTGCTCTTGAGCTTCGCGGGGTCTACGCGGCTCAGCACCGAGTGGAAGAACCGCTTCTCGCGCACGATGGCGGCCGCCAGCTCATCGCGCGCGGCCAGGACCTTCGCCGGACTGGCCCCCTCGACCACGACGACCACGTCGTCTCCCTGGTCCCCGAACTCCTGGAGGAACTCAATCCAAAGGCGGTTGAAATCGCTCTTCGGGTTGATCAGGTCCAGGCGGTTGGTCTGGAATCCCAGGCGGTAGTTGCTGTACAGCGTTGCACCCAGGGCCAGCGCTCCGCCCACCACGAGGGTGAGAATGGGGAACCGCAGCACCAGCCGGGTCACCCACAAGAGCGGCTGCTGGGCAAACGACTTCTCCTGCGGCATCCCTTCCGAGGACATGGGCGATCCTAAAGGCCGTGGCGGGAAGACCCGACCCGCCGCTCATGCGAGGCAATCCCAAAGGCGATCTGCGGCCGCTGGGCCGGACAATGACCACACCTGCCGTTCTTGGCAGGTGGAGCGGCAATTCTAACCGGCGGGGTCCATACCCACAAGACGAATCCCAGCCGCCCAATTCGGCCGTAACCTCCCATTGCAGTGAGCCTTACGTTGACGCGGCTAGCGCCGACTCATCTCTGCCAGTCGGGCCAGCAGCCCCTCCGCGGCCCCGCTGTCGATTGCCTCCGCCGCCGCCCGAGCGCAGGCCACCAGAGAATCCGCCTTCCCCGCGGTCCACAAGGCGGCTGCGGCATTGGCCAGCACGATGTCTCTGGCCGGCCCCATGTCCCCTCGCAGCACCCCGCGGATAGTCGCGGCACTTTGCGCCGCGTCCTTGACCACAATCGCGTCCAACGAAGAGCCGGCAAGGCCGAAATCGGCAGCGGTCCAAGTCCATTGGCGGGTCTGGCCACCACTAGTTTCTGTGGCACAGGTGATCCCGTTCAGCGTGACCTCGTCCAAACCGTCTTCGCCGTGGACAACCACGGCCCGCCGGGTTCCCAGGATTGCCAGGGCCTCGGCCAGCAAGGGCCGCAAGTGGCTTCGGCCAACGCCCACCAACTGAAACGGCGCCCCGGCCGGATTGGCCAGCGGCCCAAGGATGTTGAAGATGGTCGGCACCCCCAGCCGTTTCCGCACCGGAGCGACATGCCGCATGGCCTTGTGCAGAAGGGGGGCAAAGCAGAAGCAGATCCCCAGTTCCTCCAGGCAGGCTTCCACCTGGTGGACGTCGGCCTCGATGTTGACCCCCAGAGCGGCCAGCACGTCAGCAGACCCGCTGCGGCTGGTCGCAGCGCGGTTGCCGTGCTTGGCGACTGGGACCCCGGCCGCGGCCGCGACCAGCGCGGCGGCCGTGCTGATGTTGAAGGTGCGCGAACCGTCCCCGCCGGTCCCGCACGTATCGAGCAGAATCTCGCGATGGTGGCGGATTGGGGTGACGTGTTCGCGCATGGCAGCGGCAGCCCCGGCGACCTCGGCCACCGTCTCCCCCTTCTCGTGCAGCGCCAGGAGAAACCGGCCGATCTGGCCTTCGGTCCATTTGCCGTCCATGATCGCCCCGATCGCCTCCGACATCTCGTGCTTCGCGATGTCTTGACGGGATTCGAGACGCTTGAGAATCGACTCCATCGCCCACTCCTCATAGGTGGGGAGGCATCTTGTCCGCCCTTCGACTGTAGCACAGGCATCTATTGTCGGGTGGGGCAGCGGACCCTACAATCGCCTCATGCCCAAGAAGGTGATCCTCGACGTGGACCCAGGGATCGACGACGCCATGGCAATGTGCATGGCCCTGTTCGATCCCGGATTGGAGGTGGTCGCGGTCACTGCGGTCGGCGGCAATGTCGCCCCCCAACTCGCCACGCGGAACGTCCAGGCGATCCTCGAACAGCTCGACCCGCCCCGCCTGCCTCGCGTGGGCGCGGCATCCCCCCCGGACAATGGGCTTCCCGTGGATAGCCGCCACCTCTATGGGGTCGATGGCCTCGGCGACGCCGGCCTCGAAGTGGCCGAGCTGCGGACCCAGCATCCCTCGGAGAAGATCATTTGCGACGAAGTGAGGGCCGCCCCCGAGGAGGTCACCATCGTGGCCCTCGGGCCGCTGACCAACATCGCCCGGGCGTTCCAGCGGGACCAGGAGCTGCCGTACCTGGTGGGGCGGATCGTGATCATGGGCGGCACGATGTCCGGTCCGGGGAACATCACTCCGGCCGCGGAATTCAACATGTTCTGCGACCCGGAGTCCGCACGCACGGTCTTCCGCTCCAAGTCCACCAAGACGCTCATCCCGCTGGACGTGACCAACCGCGTGGTCCTGACGTTCGATTTCCTCAAGCAGTTGCCGGAGGAGGCGACCCGGGTGGGAAGACTCTTGCGGCGGATCATCCCGCCGGCCTTTCGGGCGTTTCGGCAGGAGTCGGGGATCGAGGGGATCCACGCCCACGATTCGGTGACGCTGCTGGCCGTGACCAACCCCGAGCTATTCGTGACCCAGGAGATGGCCGGCGACGTGGAGACCCAAGGCGACCTGACCCTTGGGGCCACGGTCTTTGACCGGCGCCGAATCCCGGCCTGGCGCCACAACATGGAAGTGGCCGTGGATTTGGACCCGGCCAAAGTCGCGCAGCAGATCGTCCGCAACCTGGAGCAGGCCGGCAAGGCGACGGTGTAAGCGATCGCCGAGCCATGTTGCCGCAGCGCTGCAGCCCGCCGTACGCGGCGGCTCGGCCTTCTACTTCAAGTCCATCCGTTTGACCGGAATGAGGCGGTGCCCCAGCATATCGACCGCGGCTTGGGACTGCTCCAAGATCACGTATCCGATCAAAGGCTCGTAGTCGCCGTCCGCCGATTCCATGTCGAGGAACAGCACTTCGTTGTAGATCGGACGAAACCCCTCGATCTGAATCCGGACCGGGCCGCAGATCGTGCCTTCGACCGTCTGTTGCGTCGCAGTCTGGAGGGGAACCTTGGCGATCTCCTCGAGGTCGCCCAGGCGATCGCGCCAGGCGCCGGGCAACACCATGTAAGACGCCCCGGTATCAACCAGGGCATCACACCGGATCTTCGCTGCCGGGTCCGTGAGATTCTCGATCTTCACGGACACCACGATTCTGCCCATCGTCATCCCCCTCTCTGCCCGGCTCGCCTCCCCTCGATTCTAAGACGCCTCACTCGGGCGGCGACTCGCCGCTGCGTCGGAATGCCTCAACCGCGAGGTACTCGTAGTCATCCCAAAACTCCGGAGCATTACGCTCACACCGGTAACGGTTGACCAGCGGCTTGAGTATACGCCATGTCCGGCGCAGAGAGTCCCCCCAATTGTCCACGATGAAAGAGAGTGGAAGCATTCCGTATTTGACCATTTGCCCAACCGAGTCGTACGTATGGCAAACCTTCTCAGCAGCTTTTCGCTCGTCATGGTTGCCAGGCGCACAACCGGGATCGGTGATCCGAGTAAGTACATACCGCCTTGCTTCTCGGATGTCTTCTTGCTGCAAGATGTCGACAGCGGCCTTGTGGGCTTGCGCGTGGACTGCGTTGACGAGCGCCTGGTGTGACTTCTCTTGGGCTTCCGCCGTACGCGCAAGCTCTTGTCGGGTGAGCGCGAGTTCCTCTCTTTGCAGCTCCAATTCCCGTTTCTGGAAGAAGACGGCAGCAATGACGCCAAGTAGCGCCAAACCCGATACGAGAGCGTTGAAGACCGCGAACATGTCGCCTATAGTCGCCGCGTCCTCGCGCGGGAAGCCGCTGGCGAAGCACCAGTAGGCGTAGGCAATTCCAGCGTAGACAACCAAGAAACCTGCTACACCACCAAGCCAGCCGAGGCATTTGCGCCAATTCATAGGAGGATTCCCAACACAAGCAGGTGCGTGACGGGCGATGTACTCAGCGACTCCCCTGGCGAACAATTCGCTTCGGGATTTCTTCATCCCGCGTGCCAGTCGCTCCGCCTTTTCGAATACGTCGTCGGGAATGGATACTGCCGTTTTCGTGCCTTGAGTGTAACTGACTTGGTTGAGGCAATCAACCCTCCCTACAGAATCGCAGGCTCGGGCTCATGCCCGAGCCTTCCTGCTGACTGCCGATGGCTGAAAGCTGATTGCTGACAGCCGACCGCCTATTTTCCCCGCTCCGCCACCGTCACCTGCACGGTCAGCGTCTGCCTGTCGCGGAAGACCGCCACCGGCACGGTCTTGCCCGCCGGGGTGACGCTGACGATGTTCATCAGGTGCCCGTCGTTCTCCACGGGAACGCTATTGTAGAGCAGGATCACGTCTCCCTGCTGGATCTTTGCCGCCGAAGCCGGAGAGCCCTCGGCGACCTGGACGACGCGGGCCCCGACGGCCCGGGGCAATCCCACTTCGGCCGCCATGGCGGGGCCGAAGTCGCGGTCCAGCGTCACGCCCATGAACGACCGCGGCACCCTGCCGTGCTCGACCAACTGCCGGGCCACGTGCATGAACATGTTGATGGGGATGGCAAAGGCCACCCCCTCGTTGCCGCCCGAGCTGCTGGCAATGCAGGTGTTGATCCCGATCACCTCGCCGCGGAGGTTCACCAGCGGCCCGCCGCTGTTGCCGGGATTGATGGCGGCGTCGGTCTGGAGGAAGTCCTGGAGGAGGATGCCCGAATCGCTCAGCTCCAGATTGCGGCGTCCCTTGCCGCTGATCACCCCGAATGTTACCGAGTGGGCCAGTCCGAAGGGACAGCCCATGGCCAGCACGAAGTCGCCGATCTCCATGGCGTCGCTGTTGCCCACGGGCGCGGGCGCCAGGTCCGGCGCGCTGACGGCCAACAGGGCCACGTCGGTGTCTGCGTCCTCCCAGAGCTTCTGCGGGTAGATCCGCCGGCCGTCGGCCAGATTGATCTTGATGCGCGGCGGCGGCGCCCCGGCGAGCACGTGGCGGTTAGTCAGTACATAGGGCTTTCCCGCCAACTCGATGATCACCCCCGAGCCGTTCTCCTCCACGTGCCTGTTGTTACCGCCGACCCGTAGGGCAGGCCGGCGCGAGGCGTCGGCTTCGATGTGGACCACGCTCGGGCCAACGAGCTTTGAGACGGTCTTGAGCACTGCGGCCTGCTTTTGGAGAAACTCGGCCTGGGATCGCAACTGGCGGTAGAGTTCCGCGCGATTTTCGGCCGTGAGGCGTCCGGACCGTTCAATGGCGGCGGGAAGGGCGGTCTGAGCGTGGGATGGATTCCCCCCCCACCACAGGGTCCAGAAAAAAGCTGCCACTGACCCGATCATCCACAGGGGGATCGCACGTCTCCCCCTGACCATCAAACCGCACTGGGACATGGCTCGCTCCTGGACGACCGCGGTAACAGGAACCCCGTGACCACGGAGACCATTCTAGGAACCCGTGGATTGGGCGGCCAGCGCACGAAAACTGCGCTGAGGACTGTATCGTTTTCGAACAGGCTCGGGCCCTGCGTCCAGGAGGATGGCTCCGCGAAGACGGGCTTAAGGCACGTCGATCTCGATGTCGCTAATCGAGAGTTCGACGTCGCCGGAATTCACATCGAGGAGGCGGCTCCAATCGACGTCCCCCCGACCCCCGGCTCCCTCGCGCTCCGACTCCCGCTGGCACTTGATGCAGAGGGTTGCGTACGGCAGGGCGTTCAGCCGCGCCAACGGGATGGTGATGCCGCACATCTCGCACAGGCCGTACTGCCCCTCGCGCATCCGCTGCAAGGCATTCTCAATGCGGGCCAGCTCGCGGCTCTCCACCTCCGCAAGTTGAGAGCTGATTTCATCTTGCACCGAGTCCAAGGCGGCGTCGACGACGTCGCCGGACGATTGGGCTCTCAACTCCTTCAGTAGACTCAGGTCGCCGGCCAACGCCTTGCGAAGGGCGTCGCGCCGCTTGACAAGGACCTGGTGCATGTTCAGGATCGCTTCTTTGCGCGTCATAGGACCCCACCTCGGTGTCCGATCCTGGCCAAGCTGAAGAGTATGCCCCCCTCAGACAAGCCGTCGTCGAACCCCCACTTCTCTGGTTCGCTGTACCTCATTCCTCGCTGCTGCCCGGTCTCCCCGCACAGATCCTCCCGAACAGCAACCTTACTATAGTACGCACGCTGGCCACAGGGAGTTGAAAAACGACGAAGTTTTCTCCTTCCTGTCGGCCGTCCACAACACTCAACGCAAGTCTCGATGCACAAACCCCTTGCGGCGTTCCGCCTGTCTCAGTCGCCGAAGGCCCGAGCGCTCTCGGCGCCTCAGCCCCCCAAGGACATTCCTTCCGTAGACAGAACGCCATGCTATCGGGGGGGTGTCGGTCTGGAGTACCGGCCTTGCGTGCTAACCGATAATCGACAAAACCCGCAAAGATATCCAACCGATTTTCTCCGTCGCCCTGGCCACCCCCGAACGCAGGGAACTGCCTGTTTTGACGCAGGGTCGGCTCCGACCTACATTGCCTCAGAAGCATTCTTCGACAGTAGCACAGGCATCTTGCCTGTGTCGACAGTAGCACGGGCATCCTG
>CAYGZI010000008.1:0-23141 GCA_964354245.1 uncultured Planctomycetaceae bacterium | reverse complement strand
CGGCGGGGTCGGCGGGATGTCGCCGGAGGAGTTTTTCGCGCGGGGCACGACGGCATTGAAGGTCTGGACTCGCCCCTTCCAGCCGGAAGACGAAGAAGAGGCCGACCGCGACGGCGCCCGCTGGGCCTACCGGGCCGGCTACGACCCGAGGGAGATGGCCCGGCTGTTCCTCCAGTTGCAGGAGCGTCAAACGGCTGGCCCGATGCCGCTTCCGTCGTTTCTGCGGAGCCATGCCGCGCCGGGCGACCGCCACAAGGCAGTGATGAAGCTCTACGAAGAGCTTCAGCGCGAGACGCCGAAGGAGCGACTGTACGTTGGCAAGGAGAACCTCCGCCGCCGCGTTGCGCGGAGCCGGCAGGAATTCGCCCAGTGACGCCGCGTGGAGAAGTATAATGGAGGTGGAGGAAGCAGGGTGCGGTTGCCAGTCGCTTTGAGTGCCTTGTGTCTGATCTGGGCGGCGCCGGCCGCGGGCGTGGAGCACGTCACCCTCCGGCACGAAGGCAAGCAGGTCAGCATTCAGGGCCGGCTGCTGGTGGAGGCCCAGGACGGCGGGGTGCTGGTGCTCGCCCCGGACGGCGTGATTTGGGCCGTGGAGCCGCAAGACCTGGTGCGGCGCACGCGCGACGACGCCCCCTTTGAGCCCCTTTCCGCCGAGCGGCTGTCCAAGCAGCTCCTGGCCGAGCTGCCGCAGGGCTTCAGCGTCCTTCGCACGCCGCACTACCTGATTCTCTACAGCACCTCGAAGGAGTATGCCCAGTGGTGTGCGTCGCTCTTCGAGCGGCTCTATACCGCATTTGTGAACTTCTGGACGCGCAAGGGCTTCAAGCTCACCGAGCCCGAGTTCCCCTTGGTGGCGATCGTCTTCGGCGACCGGCCATCCTACGAGGCGCACGCCCGCAAGGAGGTCGGCGAAGCCGCCCAGTCCATGATCGGCTACTTCAGCCTCCGCACCAACCGGATGACGATGGGCGACCTGACCGGGGCCGCATGGGGCGTCGGGGGCCGCCGCGTGAGCGCTTCGGGCCAGGTGGCCCGCATCCTCGCCCAGCCCGATTCCGAGCGCATGGTGGCCACGATCGTCCACGAGGCCACGCACCAGATTGCGTTCAACTGCGGGCTGCACGCGCGGTACAGCGACTGCCCGCTCTGGTTCAGCGAGGGGATTGCGATTTACTTTGAGACGCCGGACGTGAGGAACGCGAAGGGTTGGGGGACGGTGGGGCTGGTGAACCGGTCGCGGCTGGCCCAGTTCCGCGAGTATCTGGGCCGTCGCCCGGCCGACTCGCTGGCCACGCTGGTGACCGACGACAAGCGTTTCCGCAACACCCAGGGGGCGCTGGACGCCTACGCGGAGGCATGGGCCTTGACGTACTACCTGATCCGCCGGCGGCCCAAGGAGTACGTCGCGTACCTGGAGGCCCTCTCGGCCAAGAAGCCGTTGGAGTGGGACGATGCGGCGACGCGGCTGCGGGAGTTCCAACGGGCGTTCGGCGACGACCTGAAGAAACTGGACGCCGAGTTTACGCAGTACGTGTTGCGCCTGCGATAGACATGACCGATCCCGGGCAAGTCGAGACCGAGCTGGGGGTGCCCATCCCCGGTGAGATCCTGCCGCCGGAGCAGTGGGCAAGGACCGCCCTGAAGAAGCTGCCGCAGGAAGGGCCGCTCGATTGGGAGTCGCTCTTCGGGCGGCGCTCGCCGATCGTGCTCGACTTGGGTTGCGGCAACGGACGGTTCACCATCGCCAGCGCCCTGCGGCGCCCGGAGATGGATCACTTGGGCCTGGACATCTTGCCCGTGGTCATCCGCTATGCAACGCGGCGGGCGAACCAGCGGGGATTGGCGAACGTGCGGTTTGCGGTGGGCGGGGCTGCCGAGTTTCTGGAGAAGCTCGTGGCTCCGCACACGATCGCCGAGATACACGTGTATCACCCGCAGCCCTACGGCGACGCGCAGAAGATCGGGCGGCGGCTCTTGACGCCGACATTCTTCAGCCTGGTCCACCGCTCGCTGGTGCCCAATGGGTTGTTTCTCATCCAGACCGACAATCCGGCCTATTGGCGTTACATCGCGGCCACCGCGCCGCGCTTCTTCGAGTTCCACCAGCAGCAAGGCCCGTGGCCGGACGCGCCCGAGGGGCGCACGCGTCGCGAACTCATGGCCCGGCATAAGGGGCTGGAGGTCTTCCGGGCTTGGGGGCGGCCTTTGCCCGGGATGGATGACGAGGCCCGCCAGGCCCTGGTTGCAGAACTCCCGGTTCCCGACTTCGACGCCGCGGTCAGGACCCCCCGGCCGGGCAGGCAGCGCCGGGCCCGGAAAAGGTGACAGGCACCTCTTCCGGCCCCCTGTTTACGCGATTTCCCTTGGGGGGCTGGCATCCCTGTCGGATTCGGCTATTCTGGACGCACCGCGTATAGCTCCCAGCCGGCCTTGAGGCGTGCTTCCTTGTCGTAGGGCGTCATTTGCGCGGCGGACCAGAGCAGGGCCCGCGTGATAAAGCGGCCTGGTTTTCGCCTGGGACTCTTGACCGACGCAGGTGTCAGCAGGCTGACGGCTGATCGCGGATAGCTGAGAGCTTGTGAAAAAATGGGGACAGGCACCTCGCCGGATCCCGATTTGCCAAGGTTTCCTTGCACTGGCTCGGAGCCAGTCCCCATTTTTTCACAAGCTCTGGAAGCTGGCGGCCGAGGATGCGCTTAGGATGTGCGCATCCGGCTGCGAAAGGCACCAATCTCCGGGAGGCGATGCCATGGCTATCGACGTCTGGTGTGAGTGTGGGAGGCGGGGCCAAGCGAGGGATGAGTTTGCCGGACGGCGTGCGCAGTGTCCTGAGTGCGGCCGGGTCTTGACGGTCCCGCAGAAGCCTGCGCAAGCGCCAGCCGCCGCCGCGGCCGGCGTCAGTCGGAAGCCCGCAGAGGTCTCGAAACAGCCGCAGGCGGCACAAATCACCGAGTACCTCGATCCGCCCGCCGCCAAAGCGGCGAAAGCGGAGAAGCCGTCCTACCTGCGGCTCATGTTCGAGGGCCTGCTGACCCCGCAGAGCATCCAATGGATGCTCATCCTGGGCGGAGGGCTCACGGTGCTCGGGCTGGTCATCTGGCTAACCACATTAGGCGTTTTCAAGAACCCCTACGTGCTGGCCACGGTCCTTGGGATTGGGACCCTGGCGGTCCTGGGGGCAGGTTGGTGGGTTACGCTGAAGACGCGGTTCAAGATCGCGGGCCAGGCGCTGACGTTCTTAGGCTGCGTGGTCGCGCCGCTGAACCTCTGGTTCTACCAGGCCCAAAACTTGCTCACCATCGACCGCGGCCTTTGGGTCGGCGGCGTCGTCTGCTGTCTGCTCTATGTAGCGACGGTCTACGTGCTCCGCGACCCATTGTTCATGTACGCCGTGGAGGCAGGAGTCACCTTGACGATTGGGCTCGTCCTGACGGAACACTGGCACTTCCGACTAGGTATTGCGCCGCAGGAGCTCTACGCCCATGTCACGTTGGTCCTGATGGGCCTCGGCCTGGTTTCTCTCCACGCGGAGCGGGCCTTTCTGCCCGAGGGGGAGTTCAGCCGCCGGCGCTACGGGATGCCCTTGTTCTGGTCCGGGCACTTGCAGATCGCGGCCGCGCTGTCGATCGTCTTGGGAACGCAGGTCGTCCGGTGGCTCTGCAATTACGGATTCCTGCACTTCGCCGCGCCCGAGAACGTGCTGACCAACCCTTACGTGGCCGGCGGCTTGTGGCTCGTGGCGACCTATGCGTATCTCTATTCCGACATCGCGGTGCGCCGGGTAGGCACTTATACCTACTTGGCGGCGTTCTGCTTCCTGCTGGCCGAGGTAACGCTCGTCGGACTCAACCTGAAGGAACATGGCGCAGCGCTGATCGCGATTCTGGCCGTGACTGCCTTGGTCGCCAATCTGGCCCAAACCTACATGGCGGCCCGCAACGAAAGGGTCAACCGCACCGTCCCCCCGCTGGCCATGGCGCTGAGCGCCTTGCCGATCCTGTTGGGGGTCCTCATGCACATGGGCGCGACGAGCAAGCTCGAGCCTTTTGTGAGTTGGAAGATCCACACGGACTGGTGGTTTGTGGGCGCGATGGTGCTGGTGGCGGCGTGCAATCGGGTCTCGGCGTGGTTGTGCCGTCACACGGCCCCCAGGACCTCGGCGGCGTATTTCTTCGGCAGCGCGGCCGCGACGATTGTGGCCGTCGTAGCACTGCTCCGCGCCATGGCCCAGTCCCTGAAAATAGAATGGCTGGAGCCGTGGACCGGCCAGGCGCCGATCGTGATGCTGGTGCCGATCGTTTACATGGTGGCCTCGCGCCTGTGGCGCGGGCATAGCCCGGAACGCCCGTTGGCGTGGGCTGCGCAGGCCGCCACGGGCGTGATCTTGTTTGGGGTGCTCGTTGCCGCCATGGAGGTCGGCCAGGTTCACACGGCTGTTGTCCCGCAAGCGGACCAGTTGACCGCGGAGCAAAAAGCGGCGGAAAAAGCGGCGAACCTTGCCTTCGGCCTGGTCTTTGCCGAGGCGGCGGTCTTCTACACGCTGGCGGCCTTCTTCCGCCGCCGGAGCGTGAACGGGTATTTCGCGGCGGCCGCCGCCTGCGGGGCCCTCTGGCAGTTCCTCCACTACTGGAACGTGCCCGGCGAGTATCAGACGATGTTCTTCGCGGTCCTGGGAGTCGCCTTCCTTGGGCTCTGCCGCGTCCTGGGAGTCGAGCAAGTGGCGGTCTACCGGCCGAGCGGCTCGCAGGCCACAGCGCCGCGCGGCAGAGGGCTCGCCGCGTTCCAGGCAGGCAACGCCATCCTCTCGATCGCGCTCTTGGCGGCTTTGCTCCAAGGCCTGTCGCACCTGGCCGACAAGAATTACGCCTGGCCCAGCATCATTGCCCTGGCGTTGACCACGGCGGCCGGCGTGCTGGCCGTCGTCGTAGTGCCGGGTGCGGTCTGGCGGCGCACCTACGCGGTCTCGTCGTTGGTGCTCGGCTCCCTGACGTTCCTGACGCTCACCTTGCACGTCAGACTCTCCAACTGGCAGAAGCTGGAGATCTTCTGCGTGGCCGCCGGCGTGCTCATGATCGCCGCGAGCTACATCGGCCGTTTCCGCGAAACGGACAAGCGAGAGAACGAGCTCGTCGGCCTGGGGCTCTTCCTGGGGAGCATCCTGGCCACGGTGCCGCTCCTGGCGGCGACGGTCTATCATGAGTTCTGGAGGGACCGCATCTCGTACCCGGACGTGTTGGCCCTGTTGACGGTCACGATCGCGATGTTGGCCACCGGCTTGAGCTGGCAGATCCGGTCTACGACCCTGTTCGGCGGCGGCTCGTTCGCCGTTTACGTGCTCTTGTTCCTCGTCGATCTAGGCCGGCTGCTGCAATTCGCCCCCAAGGTCTACCTCGTCGGAGTCTACATCGCCATTGCCGGCGCGGTGATCTTCGCCTTCGGACTGGCCTTGAGCGTTTACCGCGAAAAGCTCCTGCAATTGCCCGACAAGATCGCCAACCGCGAGGGGCTCTTCAAAGTTCTGGGCTGGCGATAGCCGGCATTCTGCGGAGGTCGGAAGCGTCCGACGACACCATGAACCGTCTACCCTTGCAGAAACCGCCGCAATGGTGGTCGCCCAAACCGAGCCCCTGGTGGATCCGCTTCTTTCGCCCCTTGCGCAAGCGCCACGAGCGCAAGGCCGAGCGGCTCCGGCAAATCGACGTCCGCGGCCACCAGCACGTGCGCCAGGCCATCGCGGACAACCTCGGTGTGCTCATCGCTCCCAATCACCCCAGTCACGCCGACTGCTTCCCCCTGTATGAGGCCGCGGACCAAGCGGGCACCCCCTTGTACATTATGGTGGCCTGGCAGGTCTTCCCTAGCGTCAACTGGTTCACGGGCTGGGTCCTGCGCCGGCATGGCTGCTTCAGCGTCGATCGCGAGGGGAGCGACCTACAGGCCATGCGTCAGGCCGTCGAAATCCTCGAAGCGGGCCCGTATCCGCTGGTCGTGTTTCCCGAAGGCGAGGTCTACCACGTCAACGACCGCATCACGCCGTTCCGCGAGGGACCTGCGGCGATGGCCATCCTGGCCGCGCGCAAAGGTCGGCGCCCGATCGTCTGCATCCCCTGTGCCCTCAAGTTCCGCTATCTCGAAGACCCCACGCCCGGGCTGCTGGAGCTGATGGAGCGGCTGGAGCGGGCGATCTACTGGCGCCCGCGCCCCGACCTGACACTCCGCGAGCGGATCTACCACTTCGCCGAAGGGGCCTTGGCCGTGAAGGAGATCGAGTTTCTGGGGCGGGCCTCCGAGGGGCCGCTCCCCCAGCGCGTGGCCGGCCTGATCGACTTCATTCTCAACGGCCTCGAGGCCCGGCACGGGCTCCATCTCGCTGCCTCGACCGTCCCCGAGCGGGTCAAGGCCCTGCGCCAGCACTTGATCGCGCGCCTGCAGGAATTGCCCCAGAGCGACCCGGCCCGACAGCAGTGCGAAGAAGACCTGGAAGACGTATTCTTGGCAGTGCAACTGTTCAGTTACCCGGGCGAGTACGTGGCCCAGCAGCCGAGCATCGAGCGGATCGCCGAGACGCTCGACAAGTTCGAGGAGGATTCCCTCGGCACGCCCTTCGCGACGGTCCGCGCCGCGCGGGCGGCCACCGTCACCTTCGGCGAGCCGGTTCCCGTGAGCGCCGAACGCGCCAAGAACGCCGCCGCAGCCCTCACGAGAGTCTTGGAGGAGCGCGTCCAGGCGCTCTTGAACGAGAAGGAAGTCTCTGCCGTTGGGCAGCCCGAAAAGGCAGCGGCGGGATAGCGTCAAATCAGGCGGGTCGTGGCCGCCCGCCCAATCGCGGCGCTGCGCTCAGGCAGAGGGACCGCTCGCCTCGGCGGACGGCACCGCTCGCCGCTGCTTGCCGCCCTTGACCGAGTCCGGCAAGAGAGCCTTGGCCGCAAAGCGGCACCCGACCAGATAGCTGACCCGGTCGCCCTCTTCGACGCGGGCCACGCGCATCACCCGGGCCGTGAAGTAGTTCAGGGCCGGCAGGCGTCCCAGCCCGACCACGAGGTCTTCGAACTCCGGGAGGAAATTGAGGAAGAAGGCGATCCCGCTGCCGGAGATGTCTTTGCACCGGACCTCGAAGAACTCCCGCCGCGCGGGAACGCGGCCGTCGACGATCGGGGCAATCCACTGGCGGTACGGGTACTGCCGCCGGACGCTCCTCCTCTTGTCGATCCCGAACCCGCCGGCGCCCGGGATTTCGCCCAGCGGCTGGACGGAAAGCGGCGGGGGCTCCTTTGCCGCGTCGTCGTGGGAGGCAGGCGGTGAAGCGGCTGCCCGCGGCGAGCCGCTCCCCGCGTCGACCGTCACCTCCTTCAGCTTCTCGGACAGCTCCTCCAGCGCCCGGGCAGTCCGATCGGCAAGCGACTCAGGCATTGGAACCTCTTGTTTCGTCTCGGTCTGCCCGGTCCGCTCCACGCCCGTGAGAATCAGCGACTGGACTTCCCCAGTACACATCACCTTGAGCGACCAGGTGACCTTGCGGCGGGTCCCGTCCTTGGCGAGCAGGTCTCCTTCGAACTCGTTGGGGACGTTGCTGGTCCGGGCGTTGCGGAAGATACCCGCGATGAGTTCCTGGTCCTCGGGACCGATGAACAGGTCCCAGAAGGGCCGCCGGCGGGCTTCGTCCAGCGAGAACTTCGTCACCTGTTCGCAGGCCCGGTTCATGGCGATCACCCGGCCGTTTATGTCCAGGCCGACGACCATCCGGTCCGCCATCTCCAGGACCGTGCTCTTGACCTCCCGCTCTCCTTGCAGCTCGTCTTCGAGCTTGATGCGGGCAATGGACGCGCTGAGCAGGTGGGCGATGGTCTCGGCGAAGCAGGCGTCGTCGAGATCGAACTCTTTCGGCTCGGTCCGGTACACGCCCAGGGTGCCGTAGGGCCTTCCGTTCATGTGCAGGGGAATGCACAGCGCGCTTCGCACGCCGAGGCCCCGCAAGAACGGATCGGCGAACCGCGTCTCTTTCGCGAGGTCCGCCGACCTGGTGGGACTGGCGGTCCGCAGCGCGTGTGCGGCCATCGAGTCCGGGCTTTCCAGCGGGCACCGATGGACGGCCGGCTTCACGGGGAGGTCCTTCCCGTCGGTGCGGTTTATTGAAAGGACCAGCGTCTGCCCCTGCGCGATCTTGCCGACGCCGGTCAGATCCGCCCCGACCACGTCCGTGACCAGGGCCACGGCGTCCTGCATCAGGACCCTAAGCGGCGGCCGGGCATTGGCGCGCCGGCCGAAGGCGAGGACTGCTTCTTGTTGTCGGGCGCGGATGTCCACGGGCTGGTGCTCCGTATCGCGGGCTCTACTTGTCGTGAGATGCCGGACGGCCCCGCCGTCGAGGCCGGTTGCGCCGCTCGGCCGGTTTGCGCCGCTCGGCCGGGACGCGGCGCTCTTCCAGGACCGCACTCTCCAGGCCTGCGGCCGACTCCAGCGAGCCGAGCGGTCCGAGATCGATCTGCCGCCGCTTCCGGGCGGCGCGCCGCTGACGGCCGCGGCGATCCCGCCCCCGGCGCTTCTCAATCAGGTGCTCCAGCTCGGGTGGAACGGGCAGTTCGTCGGGCATATTCGATTCCTCGGGGGCGATTTCACCTAGCGCGGTCCCGGATCGGGCGGGGGAAGAGGAGCCCTGTCCTCGGGCCGCCGATCAACGGCCGGATCGACGTATTGGGCCGGGCCATACGCTTGGTCCGGATACTCGCTGCCGTAAATCCGGGACGGCGGCGGGCAAGGCTGCCGCTCGCCCGCATAGTACGGCGCCGCGTAGGTCGGCTCGGCGCCCTCGGGACCACAGATCCGGCGCATCCTCTGCCGCATGGCCGGCAGATCCTGGAGGTGGAAGGGGTTTTCGATGGCGTCGGGCAGTCTTGGCTCCCACGCCCGCTCCACGCGGTCCAGCGGGCCTTCAAACAGCGGCGTCTGCGAGCGCAGCACCTCGGTCGCGTGCCGGTCGTCGCACGCCAAAGGCGCTGGCACGATCCGCGGCACCAGGGCGATGACGATCTCCCGGCGCTTCTTCTCAATCTCTTGCCGCTGGAAGAGCCGCCCGATCAGCCAGAGGTCGCCGAGCACGGGGATCTTCTGCTGCTTCTCGATGTCTTCCTCCTGGATCAGGCCGCCGATCACCATGCCTTGGCCGTCGGGGAGCATGACACTGCTTTCCACCGTCGTGGTGTCCGAGTTCGGCAGGCCGTTCGCGATGTAGCCCTGGGAGACCTCGGGATGGACGAGCATCAGCACCTGGTTGTCGGAGGTGATCCGCGGGGTGACTTTGAGGATCACGCCCACCTCGAGGAAATTCACGTTCTGCAGCGTGCTCGTCTCGGTCGTCGTGGTCACGAGGAAGCCGAGCTGCTGGCCGATCTGGATCTTCGCTTCCTGGCCGTTGATCACCAGGACCTTGGGCGAGGCCAGCGTCTTGGCGTCGGTCTGGGTGGCCAGCGCCTCCAAGAGGACGTCCAGATCGCCCCGGTCCACGTTGAATAAGAACGCCTGGGCCGCCTTGGGATTGGCGAAACCGGTCACTTGGAACCCGCCCGCCTTGCCCAATTGCTCGATGAGCACCTGGAAGTTGAGCCCGGTGTTCTGGTCGCGCTGCAGAGTGACGGCCAGCACGTGGGCCTCGATCAGCACCTGGCGCGGGGGCCGGTCCACTTGGCGGACGTACTGCTCGATGACGCGCACGTAGGCCGGCAGGTCCTCGACGACCACCAGCTCCTGGGTCTTGCGGTTGTCGGTGGCCTTGCTCACCGTGATAAACGACCTGCCCACCGGCGAGAGCAGCCCCTTGACCGCCGTATCCATGTCCGTGGCCGAGGCGAAGTCGAGGCGGAAGACCCGGACCTGGCGTCCCTGGAGTTCCGCCGGCAGTTTGGACGTGGTGGACACGTTGGTGACGTAGACGATCCCGTTCTGCTGCGTCCAGGAGCACCCGGCCACGGAGACGATCGACGTCAGCGCCACTTCCAGCGGCACTTTCTCCAAGGCGACCGAGACCGGCATCGTCGCGTTGTCGGAGCAGACGATGTTCAGCTTCTGACGCTGCCCCAACGCCATCAGCACCCGGTTCAGCGGCACGTCCCGCACGGTCAGCGAAACCAGACCGCCGGACTCCTCGATCGTCAATCGGTCCGGGCTCACGGAATTCGATAGCGGGATCTTCCACGGATTGCCCGGCGGAGGCGGCGCCTCCTCCGGCGGGAGTTTCACTTTCGGCAGGATCGAGCGGAGCGGGCTGCTGCGCGGAGCCGGGGGAGACGCAGGCACGCTCCCCGGGCGCTCGCCCGACGGGCCGACGTCGCGCCCCGGCAAGGGGCTCGGCAAGGGCGCGGGCTCAAGGCCCGGACGCTCGGCCGGCATTTCCTGCCCGAGGCCGGGCCGGGCCATCGTCGCGAGCGCCAATAGCAGCATGGCCGGTATTCCTCTAGTGCATCGACGCGTCTGCTTCGATGGGTGCCATGGCGACGCTTGCGTCGCCATGCAGCCCTGGAACATGCCCACGCGGACGTGGGCATGGCACCCAAGCTTCCCAACGCCACAACGCTCCTTTTGCGCCGCAGCCCGTCGTGCCGTCCTGGCATCCATTATTTGCGGTCCTTCTGCACGTCTTGCGAGTCGGACGGCGCCAACAGGACGCCGTCGTCGTCAATCGAGACCACGCGATATCCTTGCAGCACGTCGCCCACGCGGACGACGCGGTTATCGATCACCGCCACCGCCCCATTCTGGTCGCGGAGCACCGCGCTAGTACCCTTGCTCCGCAACGCAACCAACGCCGGGTGCGAAGCGCTGTTGCGCTGGGCCGCCGCGCCTTTGCCGTCGCGGGAGCTGTCCTGGCCTTGGGCCGTTGCCTGCCGTGCGAGGGGTCCGGGCATGGCGAACGGGTCGTATTGGGCCGCGGCCTGGCCGCTGATCTTCGGCCAAGGAGGCCCTGCCGGCCGGGCCGCTGGCTCCGCCGTCTTTGCGGTCGGCGCCGGGCCGACCGCCGGCTTTGCGCCGGCCAGAATCTTCGGATCCGACGGCTGGGCTGCTCCCGAAATGGCAGTCCGCGGGCCCGAGCCGCGCGGGCCCTCCTCCGGCCTGCCCGTGGCTCCACCGAGCTGAACGATCAGCACCACGGCCAGGATCACGCCCAGCACCGCAATCAGCAGGACCTGGCGCGGGGTGACGGCCGTTTTTTGGCGGGCCGAGGCGTCAGCCATGGGCTTGTCCTCCCTTCGCCCCAGGATCGGCCGGCGCCTTCGCCAGCCGGAAGTAGACCACCAGCCACAAAGTGACCGGATACCCTTCCGGGCCCGCAGCGGTGATTTCCAGTCTTTCCACCTGACTGAGCCGGGGGAGGGCTGCCAGCCGGTCGAGGAAATCGCAGATGCTGCGATAGGGCCCCTGGCACGAGAGCTGGATCTCCATCTGCGAACAATGCCCGCTCGTGCGAACCGCACTCGGCCGATAGTCGCCGATTTGCAGGCCCGACTGGGTGGCGGCTTGTGCCGCCTGCGAGAGAAACTCGGCCTCCAAGGGCTCGTCGGGAACTCGCTTTTCCAGGCCGGCCCCCCCGGCCTCCATGGCGACCATGGCGCGCCGGAACCGCTCGTGTTTGGCGCGCACGTTCGGGGCGTCGTCCAGCGCCGCTTGGAGCTCGACGCTGCGCCCGTCCAGCTCGTCGATTCTCGCGTCCAGGGGCAGGAGGACCAAGGCGTAGCCGATCCCGGCCGCGGCCAGCACGATCGCCAGACCCAGGGCGTGTAGCCCCACGCCGAGCATCGCAAGCTTCTGGGATGGACCGCGTTTGAACATTCCCGCCACCGTTCAATACGTACACTCGACCTGATAAGAGCGGGTCCGCCGGCGGTCGGCCGGCTGCTCTTGAGACGACTTCAGCTCCACGCGGTCAAACGCCTTGGTCTGGCGCAGCGCGAGCACGAATCGGGCAACCGCCAGGTTGTCTGTGGCAATCCCTTTGACCGTCACCGACGTCACCCTCCCGGGGCCGGCCCGTGTGGAGCCGCGGCTCGGGACCGCCCCGGCGTCCCCGTCGCTGTGCAGCGACAGATGTTCGACCCGCAATCGCCCCTCGCACTCCTTCGCACTCCGGCTGACCAGCCCGAGGAGCGTGAGTGCCGGACGCGGGTATTCCAGTTGCGCCAAGGCGGCTTCCCGGGCCTTTAGCGCCTCCACTCGGTTGCCAAACGTCTTGATTTCTGCCAGCAGGGCGTCGGATGGGCCGCAGGCCCGCTGGAGCCGCTCCACCCGGTCCCCGCTCGATTTCCACTGATCCCACTTCACGAGCCCCGCGGCGACCACCAGGCCGCCGGCCACCGCCCAAGGCAAACACCATTGCCCCAGCCGCAGCCGGACGAGCTGCGCCTTGCGGCATCTCCAGGGCATCAGGTTCAGGCAGTTTTTCATCAAGCGAATGCCAATGCGGAAAGCGCGACGGCCGGGGCGAGCATGGCCGGCGGCACGGGGCCGGCGCTGCGGTCGTGCCCGGCGTACGAAATATGCCACGTCTGGACCGGCACGTGGATCCGCGCCGACAAGTGCGCGGCAACGTTCCTCACCGTCGCCCCCCCTCCCAAGAGCCATATCTTCGCGGGCACCAGGCCGGAGCGGTGCAGTTCCGGATAGGCCAGGGTCTTGTTCAACTGGGAGACCATTTCGTTCAACGGGCCGCCGATCACCTCGGCGATCGCCTCCTGCACGTCGTGCAGGGGGTCTTCCTTGGCGTCAGGATCCACCACGCCGTGCGTGGCCAAAAGCTGCTCGGCATCGCCGATCGGCAGCCCGAGGGCCTCGCTCACGGCAGCCGGGATCGCGGCAAATCCGCAGTCCCGCAGGTGCCGGGTGAAGACCGGCCGATCGTCGCACAGAATGCTGAACGTGGCGCTGGAGAAACCCCAGTCCAGCGCGGCCACCGCAGCGCCGGCGTCGGTCCCGTTGGCCAGCGACACGGCCCGGGCGATGGCCAGCGGCAGGCCGTCCAGGACCCGGCAGCAAAGTCCGGCCCGCGCCAGGCTCGCCACGACGGCAAGGGCCTCGTGCTCCGGGAGCGAAATCACGTTGACGTTTTCCAGGTTGGATTCCCCCGGGGGGCGGATTTCCCAGAAATCGAAGACCCGGCGTCCCGCGTTCTCGCCCAAGAGGGCATCCAGCTCGTTGCCGATCATGGCCCGGCGCTCCGCTTCCGAGCCTTCGGGCAGGTTGATCGCGCGCAGGTCGGCCCTTCCCGTGGGCAGGACGCAGGCGGCGACGCGGCCGCCAAACCCCGCGCGGACCGGCTCGCTCCGGAAGACCTGATTCCACCAGTCCAACACGCCGTCGCCCTCCTTGTCGGCCGAGTCCGAAGGGGGCCGCCGGATCACTCGGGCATGTGCCAGGCGCCACGACCATCCTGCGCGACCATCCTCCGGATGGTGCCCGGCCCGACCGGCCCGCTCCACCTGCGCGAGCTTCACCGCGGAGGTGCCGAGGTCTACGCCGATCCAACCTTTTTGACGACTGGCAAACACGCTGATGTCACTCCGGCAATGCCTTCATCGTTCACGGCTTACGCCTAACGCGGCCTACGGCCGCGGCCAAGCGGCGGGCAAGCCCGCCCACTACGCCTTCATCCTTCATCCCTCATCCTTCCTCCTTTGGCTGTTCGGCGCCCTGCGGGGGGGGCTCGCGGTCGGCGGGCCGCTGTTCGGCGTCGCGGAGCGCTTGCTCGAATCGCTCCAAGCGCCCGTCGATCCGCTTGAGTGTCTCGGCCATCTCCCGGAGGATGATCTCGGAGCGGGCCCCGCCGCTGAGGAACGTGTCGCGTGGGGGCGAGACGCGGATTTCCTGGCCGATGGTCGGCGTTCCGCGCGGCCAGGCCACCACCAGCGCCACGGCCAGCGCCGCCAGCGGCATGTATGCCACCCAGCGGCGTCCAGGATTAGCGGTGCAAAGTCTTCGCAACATGGTTTAATTCCTCCCGCTCGTTGCGCGACCGCCGGTCGCGGCTTTGTGGATTTTGCGACCGCCGGTCGCGGCTTTATGGATCAACTGCCCCGCTGCGCCAAGGTGGCAAAGTCGAACATCGGCAGCATCACCGACAGGACGATGCAGGCCACGATCAGCCCCATGCCGACGATGATCAGCGGCTCGATCATCGCGGTCAGCTCGCGAAGCCGCGTCTCCCCTTCTTCCTCGTAGTATTCCCCGATCACCTGGGCCACCGAGCCCAGGGTGCCGGTCCGCTCGGCCGTGGCGACCATCTCGGCCGCGCCGCTGGGAACGAACGGGGCTGCGACCAGGGCCTCCGAAAGTCCCCGCCCGTTGAGCACGTCCCGCTCCAGGTTCTCGAACAGTTGCCGAAACAGCGAGTTGCCCAGCGACGAGCGGGTCAGGCGCAGCGCTTCGACCACCGGCACGCCGCTCTCGATCATAATGCCCAGGAGGTGAAAGGCCCGGCCGGTCATGAGGGCCCGGGCCACCTCCCCGATCCAGGCGGCATGGAGAACGAAGCGGTCCACCATGCGCCGCCCCGCCGGGTGACGACGGAAACCGGTCAGTCCGGCCACCGCAGCCGCGACCAGCCCGATCCACAGCCACCACCGCGCGCGAAGCTCGTCCGACATCGCCAAGAGACACTGCGTGATCCACGGCAGGTCCATGTCGAACTGGGCAAACACGCCGGAGAACTGCGGGAGGACAAAGAACATCAGTCCGAGGACTACCGCCCCGGCGACCACGCTGAGGACGATCGGATAGGCCAGCAGGGCCCGCCGCGCGCTGCGGACGCGGAGGTCGTTGCGCTGGATGGCGGCCAATCGGCCGAGCACCTCGGGCAGGCGCCCGGAGGCCTCGCCCGCGGCGACGCTGGCCACGTAGGCCTGGCCGAAGACCTCGACGTGGTTGCCGAGGGCGACGGAGAACGATTTGCCCCCGACCACGTCCTGGTAGACGCCTTCGAGGGTTTTCTTCAGCGCCGGGCTGGCCGCCTGGCGCTGGAGGCTGTGAAGTGCGCCGGCGACGTCGAGTCCCGCCTTGGACATGATCGCCAACTGCGAGGTGAAGGCCATCAGGTCCTTGCGCGAGACCCGGCCCCGCCGTCCCCAGCGGCGCCGCGCCGCAAAGGCCGCCCTCGCGCCCAGCGGCGCCACCGAAAGGACGAACAATCCCTGCTGGCGCAGTTGCCTCTGCGCTTGCGGCAGGGAGTCGGCCGCGAGCACCCCCGCGGCGGACTCCCCGTTCTTCGCTTTGGCCGTGTAGGCGAACTGCATGGCTCACTCGAAAAACGCAACCCTCATCACTTCGTCCAGACTCGTCATTTCCTTCTCCGCCAGCCGGAGCCCTTCGTCGAAGAGCGACCGGCCTCCCTGGTTGCGATACCACTGGCGGATGTGGTCCAGGCTGCAATCGTGTACGATCATCTCGCGGAACTCGGGCGAGGCCAAAAGCACCTCGTAGATCCCCGTGCGCCCCTGGAAGCCCGTGTCGTGGCACTTGGGGCAGCCTTCGCCGCGGGCAAAGGAGCGCCGCAGGTCGCCTTGGTAGCGGATGCCCTCCAGAAGCTCGCTGGGCGGATAGTAGTTGGTGCGGCAGTGCGGGCAGAGCGTGCGGACCAGGCGCTGGGCGATGATCCCCACCAGGGACGCGGCCACCTTGTACGGCGCGACCCCCATGTCGATCATGCGCGTCACCGCGCCGGCGCTGTCGTTGGTGTGCAGCGTGCTCAGGACCAGATGCCCGGTCAGCGCCGCCTGCACCGCCACCTGAGCCGTCTCCGGATCGCGGATCTCGCCGACCATGATGATGTCCGGGTCTTGCCGCAGGACCGAGCGGAGCACGCTGGCAAAGGTCAGCGACGCCCCCTCGTCCACGTGGACCTGGTTGATCTGCTCGAGCTGATACTCCACCGGATCCTCGACGGTCACGATGTTGCGGTGTACCGACTTGATCAGCTCCAGGGCGGAGTAGAGCGTCGTCGTTTTGCCGCTCCCCGTCGGCCCCGTGACCAAGAGAAGCCCGTAGGGCTTGGCCAGAAGGCGCTTGATTTGGGCGAGCATGTCCGGCGGGATGCCCAGGATGTCGAGATTGAAGGTGACGCGGCGGCGGTCCAACACGCGGAGCACGGCCTTCTCGCCCAGGACGGTGGGAAGGGTGGAGACGCGCAGATCGATCTCCCGCCCCTCGACGGCCACGTGGAAGCGGCCGTCCTGCGGCAGGCGGTGCTCGGCGATGTCCATCTTGGCCATGACCTTGATGCGGGAGACGATGGCCGGATGGATGTCCCGCCGCGGCCGCAGCACTTCGCGCAACAGCCCGTCCACGCGGAACCGCACCACCGAATAGTGGCGGCTGGGCTCGATGTGGATGTCGCTGGCCCCCTGGCGGATCGCATGGAGGATGAAGTAGTTGACGAGGTTGATGATCGGGCTGCCGTCGACCAGGGCCTCGACGGAGCTGACGTCCATGTCTACAGAATCGGGCTGGAACTCGACGGCGGTCTCGTCCAGGTCGGCGGTGACCGCGTCCACCTGGAACCCGTCCTCGTAGCACCGCTGGATCATCCGTTCGATCGCGGCGCGGATGGCGAACGCCGGGCGGACCTTCAGGCCGGTGATCCGCTCCAGGTCGTCGACGTGCTGGAGGTTTTGCGGGTCGCTCATCGCGACGGTGAGCGTGTCGCGGACCTTGAACATGGCCACCGCGTGATACGCTTCGGCCTTGGCGCGGGGGACGGTCCGCACGACGCGCGGGTCGATCATCCCTTCCCGGAGCTTGGTGGCCGGAAGGCCCAATTGCCGCTGCATGAAGGGGAGGATCTGCTCCTCGCTGACGAAGCCCAGATCGACCAGGGCCTCCCCCAGCCGGAGCTTCGATTTGCTCTGCTTTTCCAGGGCGGCTTCCAGCTCGTCCGGCGTGATCAGGCGGGCGCCGAGGAGCAATTCCCCGAGGGGCCGCTGCGGCGCGACCGGCGCGTGCGTCAAGCCGGCGTCCGGCCGAAGGGATTCCCGCGGCGGCGCGGTCTTCGGCGGCAGATAGGGGGCGGCGGTGCTCATTGCACGAAACTCCCCACGGCCGACGCCGCTTCAGGGAACACCTCGAAATGCGCACCCACGCCCGTCACCGATAGGATCTCCCGGCAAAGCGGACTCCGGGCGGCCAGCTTCAGGGTCCCGCCGCGCCGCTGAAAGCTCTCCTGGACGTCCAAGAGCATCTCCAGGCCGGCGCTGTCGATCAGCGGGACGCGGTCCAGGTCCAGCACCACGCGCGGCTGCCCCTGGGCCCCGCACTCCTCCAACAAGCGGAGCACCCGGGGGATGTAATCCGCGCTGAGCGGATCGTCGCCCGCCACCACGTCCACGGCGCCCTGTTTGGTTCGTCCGAACATCGCTCGGGCCTCGTCATCCGATCGGCAGCGTCAGCGTGAAGCGGCTCCCTTTGTTCAATTCGCTCTGCACGTGGATCTTCCCGCCGTGGAGGCGGGCCACCTCCTGGGCCAGCGAAAGCCCCAGCCCGCTCCCCGTCTGCTGCTGCACCCGGGGGTCGGAGCTGCGGAAGAACTTGTCGAAGACCTTGGACAGCTCTCCGGCGGAAATGCCGATGCCGTTGTCCTCGGCTTCGATCGCCATGGCGTCGTCCTTCACCTGGACCCTCAACTGCACCTGGCCCTTCTCCGGCGTGTATTTGGCCGCGTTGCCCAGCAGGTTCACCAGCGTCGCCGTGATCTTGTCCTTGTCCACGCGCATCTTGGGGAGCTTCTCGGGGAGCGAGCATCGCAGGGCGATCTGCTTCTGGGCCATCTGCGGGCGGACCTTGTCGATGACCTCGCGAAACAGCCGCTCCATGTCGGTCTCCTGCCGGACCAGCGACAGCGACCCGACCTCCATGCTGCTGATGCTCAACAGGTCGTCGATGAAGCGGGCCAGCCGCGTTACCTCGGCGTTGATCGTGTTGCAGAATTCCTTCTGCTTCTCCACCTCCAGCATCTCGCTCAGCACGAGCGTCTCCGAATAGGCCTTGATGTTGGCCAGCGGGGTGCGAAGCTCGTGGGTGGCCGAATTGACGAATTGATTCCGCATCTGCTCGGCGAGCTTCTGCTGGGTGACGTCGCGGACCGACCAGACGTGGCCCGTGCCCGGGCTGCCCTTCGCGCCCCGGAGCGGATGCCGCGCCACGCGCAGCACCCCGTTGGACGCGTCCCCGGCGCGCCCCAATTCGGACACGACCGTGCGGGCGCGGGACTCGGGATCCGCGAAGGCTTCGGCGGAGACGCTGCCCGGCTCCAGCCCCAAAAGCTCCATCATGGGCTTGCCGCAGAGGACCTCGTCGTCCGTCCCCAGCCCCAGCAGGGCGGCCAGGGCCTGGTTGGCCAAGGTCACGCGGCCCTCGTCGTCGGTCACCGCCACGCCGTCGGGCAGGCTGTTGAGGATCTGGTCGGCCTTGCGCTGGCGGAAGCCCTCCAGAGCGACCGCCACGCGCGATTCCAGCCCGGTCTTCTGCCGCGCGGCGTTGTGTTCCTCGGCCAGCCGGTTCCAGCCGGTCGGGGCCGGGCCGGTCCCGGGGACGGGGCCGAGTTTGACGTCGCCGGGGGAAGACGCGACGGCCAGTTGCTTCAATTGCCGCTCGATGGTCGAAGCCGGCCGCACTGTCCTCCGCAAAACCAGCAGCCCCAGGGACATCACCAGCACCGGCCCGAGGACCGCCATCGGGGCGTATTCGGCGACGGAGCGGACCACGCCCCAAAGCCCCGGCTCCACTACCGCCAGGTGGAACGTGCCGACGGTCTGCCCGGCCACGCGGACCGGCGTGCGGTACTCCCGCAGCAAGCGCGACGTCCCGTCCACAAACCGCACCCGATCGACCTCGCCCCACTGCACCCGGGCGCCGGTGGGCTCGCCGGCCGCTTGGCCGACCCGGTCGCGGATCGAATGGGCCACGAATCGGCCGTCCGGGGGGGAAAACGCCGCGTAGGCCAGGCCGTTGGCGTCGGCGAACTGCTCGACCAGCGCCTGCAATTCGTCCGAGCCGCTCGTCCGGTACTCGGCGGCGATGGCCGCGGCCGCGCGCCCCACGTTGCCGAGGCAGACCCCCTCGGCACGCGAATTCAGCAGCGACTGCGAGACCACCACCACGCCGATCGTCAGCCAAGCGACGGCCAACAGACCGAACAGGAGGTAGTAGGCGGTCACCCGCCGGGGAAGCTCCAGATGAATCGTCTTCTTGAACACTTGCCTCTACCCCTTCTGATGGAGGCCGTCGCCGGGCAATGTTCTGCCGCCGCTTGGGGCACGAACGCCCCGGACAAGTCTTCAGTAGCACAGGCTTCCAGCCTGCCAGCAGTAGGACAGGCTTCCAGCCTGTGTCCCAGCAACACAGGCAAGATGCCTGTGCTACTATGCCTGTGCTACTTGGCGCCGCTGGGCGCCGTACAACTTTCCACGATTTCCACCAACTGCCGGACGCTAAAAGGTTTGGACAACACCTGCCACACGCCCAACTCGTTCCGCATCCGGTCCAACTCCATCTCCAGCCCCTTCGCGGTCAGCATCACCACTGGGATCCCCGCCAGACGCTCCTCGCGCCGCATCCGAGCACAGACCTCCGACCCCGACAGCCCGGGCATCTGCTGATCCGTGACCACCGCGTCGAAGTCCTGCTGCTGAAGGAGGGCCCAGGTCTCCTCGCCGTTGCGGGCCACGGCCACCCGGAAACCGGCGTTTTCGAGGTGAAACCGCACTACGAGGGCCAGGGCCGGGTTGTCCTCGGCGACCAGCACCCGCGCCTTGTTGTTTGTAGTCATGTCGCCCATGGTGAAGCTGAGGCATACTGACACAGGTGTGACACTGTGGTCCGTCAGGGATTATCGGTATTTCCTAGAGCATATCTTTGGAATTATCGACAATCTCATGCCAGACCGCGCATTCCACGCAAATTAACGCCGCCACGCCATCGGTTCGCGTTAGTCCACCTAGCCGTCCTGACTTTTCAGGATTATCAGAACTTGTCGTAGGTCGTCGTGCCGTCGTTGCACGTGGCGCTGTAATTGGCGATGAACTGCCCAGTCGTGTTGTTGTAGTGCCAGCCTTGGGTGGGGCTTGCCTCGCCGGTGATCGTCCCGGCGCTCGTCGAGATCTTGACCTCGTCGTTCTTGGCCCCGACGGGGCATTTCGGGAAGTCTCCCCTCAGGTAGGCTTTGAGATCGTCCTTGAAGGTGGTCTGCTGGGCGTCCGCGCCGGGAAGCTTGCCGCCGTGTTCGGCAGCGAATAGCTCGATGGCATCCCGGACCACGGCGAGGCTCTGCCGCAACCCGTTGTCCGTGGCCGTTCCCGTGGTCGAGATCAGCTTGGGAACCGCCACAGCCGCGAGGATTCCCAGGATCATGATGACCACCACGAGCTCGACCAGCGTAAAACCGCTTCGTCGCGTCATGAACGTTTCTCCTCTACTCTGATGGCAGGTGAACGGACTCTTTGGGCCGCCTGCGGCGCCGGATGTCCTGTGTTTCTACGGACTCGAACGTCTGCCCGCGCCCGTTGCCGGGATGACCGGCCGGCGCGGCAATTGGCCCCGCTCGCGCAGGAGCCAAGCAACTGTAGGTCGCACGTGTGACACGTGCAAATCGGCCGCAACCCCCGGATTTACCTCGACGGGGGGGTGAGAACGGGGTTCGTTGCCGCCTCGTTCTCGCAGACTCCCGTATGCTAGGTTTCCAGAGGACGATCGGCCAAAACCCTGGATCAGCCAGTCATGCCAGAGCTTGCCCCAACGACCGATACTCGCCTCGCGGCCTTCCTCGACAATGCCGCGATGGCCCTTTCCTCAGCGTTCGGCACCGATTTCCGTTTTTGGGCGCTGGAACAGAACCAGCAGCGCTGGACCCCCATTTCGGCGGAGCAGACCGCCTCGAATCAGGACCCGTCGCCGCTTCGCACGCTGGAAAAAGATATGGAGGACCGGCTCCAGGCCGCCGTGGACGCCATCGAGCCGATCCTCGTGCAGAAGGAGGGGGGCGAGGTCCTTCTGGGCTTGCCGCTCGGCGAGGCCGACGGCCGCCGCGTGGCCGCGACGGCAGTCCTCCACGACTCGCCCGCCCGCTGGACCCTCAAGCTCGCCCGATTGTGCCTGAACGATTTCCACCTCCAGCAAGAGCTCCACCGCTGCCGCGACGATCTGGCCGTCTGCGCAGCGCAGATCGGAAGCGATTTCGAGGAACTCAGTTTCCTCCGCACCTTGGCCGACCACCTCGACGTGTCCGAGCTGGCCCGCGGCCCGTGGCACATCGCCGAGATGGTCTTGCCGCTGTTGGCCGAGGTCGTCCGGGCGGAGTCGCTCGTGCTGGTCAGCGCGAAGCAGGACACCCAGGAGGCCGAACGGGCGTTTCCGGATCGGCCGGTGGTGTGGATCGGCAGCCGCTGGATGAGCGACGAGATGTGTCTTCAACTGGTGGACCATCACCGCCGGGCGGCGATGCCCCAGGTTCTCGTTCAGAACCATCTGCTCGACAGCCCCGACGGTCCCGCGTTTCCCGGCGTCCACAAGTTCGTGATGACCACGCTGGTCAAGAGGAATCGGGTCTTGGGATGGCTGATCGCCATCAATCACAGCCAGCAGCCGCACGACCGGGCCGGGAACACCCTATGGAAACTGAGCGATTGCGAGTTTGGCACGGTCGAGGCCGGCCTGTTGGGCTCCGTCGGCTCGATGTTGGCGACCCACGCCTGCAACGTCGAATTGGTCCGCGAGAAGGAGGCCTTGCTGATCAACGTGGTGCGGGCCATGGTCTCCGCGATCGACGCCAAGGACCCCTACACGTGCGGTCACAGCGAGCGCGTGGCCCTGGTCAGCCGCCTGTTGGCCCGGAAGATGGGGGTCAGTGAAGGCGACTGCGAGCGGGTCTACCTGGCGGGGTTGTTGCACGATCTGGGCAAGCTCGGCGTTCCCGACGCGGTCCTGCGCAAGACCGGCACGTTGACCGAGGACGAACGCGCCCTGATCCGGCCTCATCCCGAGAAAGGCTGGGCCATCCTGCAGGAACTCGACGAGTTGAGCTACCTCTTTCCCGGAGTGCTCCATCACCACGAACGATTCGACGGGGACGGCTATCCCGACGGGCTCGTCGGCAAAAGGATCCCGCTGGTTGCCCGCATTCTGGCCGTGGCCGACGCCTACGACGCCATGATCAGCGATCGGCCCTATCGCCGAGGGATGACCGAGGAGAGAGTCGAGATGATCCTCCGCGAGGGGTCGGGGACGCAATGGGACCCCGAGGTTGTCGAGACGTTCTTCAGTGCGCTGCCGGAAATCAAGGCCCTGTGGGCGGATTACCAGCAACCGGCGGCGCGGCAGCGGAGCGGCGGGCCGCCCGGCGGTCTGTCATCCCTTGCGCCTGCCGCCCCTAAAGCATAACCTACGGCCGGTGTCCGTTATGGACCGCTTCTTCCTGGGCCTTTGCTCGTCCCCATGTCTCGCACCGGCCCCTTGGCGGCGGCGTGGGTTCTCCTATGCGGAAATGGCGATCGTGGTGCTGGTCCTGGGCATCCTCACGGCCGCCGCGGTTCCCAAGTACGCGGACACGCTGGTCCGGATGCGGCTCGATGCCGCCGCCCGGCGGATCGCCGCGGACCTGGCCACCGCCCGGGCGCGGGCCCGCGCGACCAGCAGCAGCCAGACCATCACGTTCACGCTACCCCCCGCCGGCAGCCGCTACGAAATCGCGGGGATGAGCGACCCTGATCGCCCCAGTGCGACCTACGGGGCCAACCTCGCCGAGGCGCCGTACCAGATCACCCTCGGCACGGTGGACCTCGGGGGAGATGCCGCCCTGATCTACAATGGTTACGGCATCCCCGACAGTGCCGGGACGATCGTGATCCAGGCCGGCAGGTACGCCAGGAGAATCACCGTCGACCCCGACACGGGAATCGCAGTCGTCGATCCGCTCGTCACAACCGTTGACGCGACAACCACGGCCACCCCATGATCGCCAGCACTCACGCTCCGGATTTCGCCCCGCAGACTTCCGAAGTCTCGCAGACTTCGGAAGTCTATTGGCTGCCGGGTGCCATGCCCACGCTTCGCGTGGGCATGTCGCGGCGGCGCGGGTTCACGCTGATAGAGCTTCTGGTGGTGATCGCGATTATCGG
>CAYGZI010000007.1:0-23466 GCA_964354245.1 uncultured Planctomycetaceae bacterium | reverse complement strand
AGGCTATTTACCAAAAGACTTACATCCGCTCAAGTGCATTACACAGTCAAAGTAGGAACGAACAAACCTCTCCCTCAAGCCGACGCGAGCAGTCCTTCCAGTGCTCGCTCGATCATGTCCTTCCGAGCCAACCCCTCCCGCCACTCCGCCCGAATCCCCGACTCGCCCCAGTACGCCCCGGCATGCTGGCCACAGACGGCCCCGGTCGTGTCGGCGTCGTCGCCCAGGTTTACGGCCCGAAGAACGGCCTGGAGGAAGTCCTTGGCGTCGTGGAAGGCCCAGATCGCCGCCTCCAGGCTCTTCACGACGTACCCGGAGCCGACGATCTCGGGGGGCGACTTTTCCCGGAAGCTGCCGGCGGCCACCTCGGCGATCTCCGGATGTAGGGCGTGCAACTCCTTGAGTTGCCTCAAGGGCCCCCAGTTTGGCGCCGAAACCTCATCCCGGTCGATCCCGTGGATCAAGCCACACAAGACCAAGCCCAGGTAGGCGCATGCCGACAGGCACTGCGGCCTGGCGTGGGGGATCGCATAGCCTTCCAGCTTGGTGACAATCAGAGCAGGTTGACCGCCCGCTCGGCATGGCCGCTCTCACCTAGCACGATGTTGAATTCGCCGCCAGCGGGTAGTCGAAAGACCACGCGATTTCGCCTTACGTCCCCCACAAGGCCGGCAGGGCGTCGAACCCCAGGACCTGCTCACACCAAGCGGCCATGCGCAGCAATTTCGTCTCGTCGTCCATGCGCCCGACAAGCTGAACGGCGGTCGGCATACCGTCGGCGGCAACGCCGCAGGGGATGCTGACCACCGGCAGCCGGGCCAGGCTCCACGGCGCCTGGAAGTGCGGCGTGCCCGTCGTGGCGAGCGTGGCCGGGGCCGTCGTGTGTGTCGATGGCATGATTATCGCGTCGACGCCGTCCAACAACCCGGTCGTTTGGCGTTGGAACTCTCGGTGCCAGGCCGTCGCCGCCACGTAGTCTGCGGCCGAGACGGCAAGCCCTTCGTCCAACAGCGAGGCGATCATCGGCCCGTACTGGTCGCGATGGGCTGCGAACCGCTCGCGGTGATAGGCGGCTGCCTCGACCGCCATGATCCGCCGGTGCATGTTGAGGACGTCCTCAAACATCTGCGGCACGGCGAGCGGCTGGATCTCTGCCCCCGCGCGCTTCAGTTTCTCCAACGCCGATTGCGTCACCTGTCGCACCATCTCATCGGCTTCTGCGAGCACGATTGTCTCAAGCACCCCAAGCCGGGGCGGCCCCCACAGCCTCAGCGGCCGCGGCGCGGCCACGCCTAGAAGACAATCCAGGAGCAGGGCGAGATCGCCGACCTTGCGGGCCATCGGGCCGGCATGATCCAGGCTCGTGCTCACGGGCACGATGCCCTCGGTGCTCAGCTTGCCGAAGGTCGGCTTGCAGGTCGCCACTCCGCAATACGTCGACGGCCGGACGAGCGACCCGCCGGTCTGAGTGCCCAAGGCCCCCAGGCACATGCCCATGGCCAAGGCCGCGGCCGACCCACTGCTGGAGCCGCCGGGCGTGTGGGCCAGGTTCCAGGGATTGCGTGTGGGCGCGGGATCGAAGCAGGCGAACTCGACCGTGACCGTCTTGCAGACCATTTTCGTGCCGCACTTGGGGCAACAGCCCGGGTCGTGGCGGCATTGTTCCTGCTCGCAGCCCGTCGGGCCAGTGCAGGAGTCAGCGGCTACGGCCGCCTGGGCCACCAGCCAACTCATCGCCAGAAATATCGCCAAGCTTCTCATATTCTTGTCTCCTCCTTGAGTCGCGCCCTGCGGGGCGCTCCAAGTCGCTAATGGTTCGATACGATGAAACGCGGTTTCGGGTGTCCAATCTGGCTAGAAGTCAACCTGGGCACGAAGCATGAAACAGTCGAGGAACACGTTCGGATTGTTCTGCGGCAGACTGGTGTTGCAGTGAACGTAGTCGGCCATGACGCGCATGTTCGGATTCAGGTACCAGTTCACGCCGATCGTATGATCGTGGGCGTTGCCGCCCAGAATGCCGGCTGCCGCATCATCGAGATCGAGGTAGGAGAAGCGGTATGCCACCTCCCAGGCCCCCCAACCCGTTTGCACGTAGCCGTCTTCCGTGCGAACGCGGAAAACGTTGGTGAAGGGCTTCACGCGGTCAAACGCCGCCCGCTGCCGGCTGTAGTGCCGATTCTCCCCCGTGAGGAAGTAGCTGACGTACACGTACGCGCCGTTGGCGTAGTAGTCCTGCACGCCGGCCCGCTTGTACAACGATCCCATATACTCCGCCTGCGCCGAGAATGGGCCGTAGACAAACGCGATTTCCGGCCCCACCGTCTGGGTATTTTCCACGTTCGTGATGCGTAGCGTGCTCAGGTTGGTGTCCACCACGTTGGGACCGGCACCACACTCAGCTCGCGCAGCGAGTCGTTGGGTGGGATCACTCACGTCGAGGTAGCGATAGGCCATCCCGAGATGTAACACGCCACGGCCATCAGTTGCTTCGTCGTACCACGGCAGCCACGTGACGCGCCCGACGAAATCCGTCCCGCCATCGTCGCTGGCGAGATACGGCGGGTTCTCGCCAACTTGACGGAAACACCCGAAGGCGATGCTCGCATTTTCGCCTTCGGCAACCCTCATGGCCATGATGCCCAGGTTGCGGCCGGGAATCAGGACGTTCGGCAGACCGCGCTCCATGAACGTGATGAACCGACTGCTGGTAAGCTCTTCCAGGCTTATGGGCTCTTTGAAGTGACCCGCCTGCACCCTCCCGAGGATTGGCAGGTCTCTGATGCCCAAGTAGACATCCTTGAAAAGGATCTGGCCGATTCCGCTCACCGTGTGGCTGTGCGAGCCGGCGGCGCCGGTATCTCCCCCTTCAGGGTTTGTGTGGACATGGGTCCCAACGGGGCTGGTGTTGAAATCGCTCCGGCCGGCAAAGTCGATTTCGGCCTTGTAGTATGCGACGCCGAAACCCTCGCCCTCCGCGAACAACCGGGTGGTACGGAAGAACGACGTGTCTTGTGCGTCGCCGAGCCCGACCGGAGAGGGCGCCCTGCTCGCCGCATCCTGGCCGAACCACACCGTATCATAGTAGACCCGGCCGCCGATCTTGGCGGTGATTGCGCCGGCGGCCTTTTTCTTGTCGGCTTCCTCCTTGTCCTTCATCTTCTTGACGGTTGCCTTGAGTTCAGCAACATCTGCGGCCAAGTCCTTTTCAGGCGCGTTGAAGGCGCTACTGGAAACCGGATAGGTTTGAGGCCCTGATCCTTGTGGAATGGAATTGCCGGCGTCGGTCGGCGGGGTGTACGCCGCTTCGGCAGGCCAGCCCGGTGCCCCGATCTGTTGTCCCACAGCGACCGATGCGCCGCAGGCGATCACGAATGCCAGCATCCAAGCCGGCGATAAATGGGTTCGTTCACGCATCTTGCTTTCCCCCGTATGAAAGTTGGTATGGCCCGCGTTACCATCCTTGGGCGTGCGACCGGTAGAACAGGCAACACCGGTCCCTGTGTACCCGTATCGGCCCCCCTAGACCGCAAAACCATTAGGCAATGGTTAGCAGCTACACGGCGTTCTCGGCAGGACTAGCGCCCGCCGTCATAGGCGGCAAGACCCGCATGACCGCAACTCTCCGTCACTCCTCGATGAGAACTCGGTGCCCCCGCGTCGCCGCGTTCAGAGTGCGCGGACCTGGCAGGATTTGCCGAAGAAGATGGGTTTGCAGCCTTCGCGCCTGGCAGCAAGTCCCCCGTGCCAACGCGCCGGCGACCGCCCCCATCTTGTGGGTGGTCTCTACTAATACCCTTCGTGCTTCGCGTTAGTGGAAGAAGTTGCTGGGCCAACAGGATTCTCGCAGATCGCTAACTTTACCTTGACATACGCCTGCTACACTTCGAGCACTCCGTGTGCGGATTCACGAGTCTCCGAAGCCGCAGCCAGGTCTGCTGCCGTGCGAGGGGTTTTGATGGCGAGGCATACCGTACTTATTGTCGAGGACGAAGACAACATCCATGAACTGGTGGGCTACAATCTCGTCAAGGAAGGGTTCCTCGTCACCCACGTTACTTCAGGCGAAGCGGCTTTGGAAGTCGTCAATCAGAAGCACTTCGACCTCATCCTCCTCGACCTAATGTTGCCCGGCTTGGACGGCCTCAGCGTCTGCCAGAGGCTCAAAACATCGCCCAGTACCCAGGCCATACCGATAATTATGCTGACCGCCAAGAACGAAGAGCCCGACATCGTTGCCGGGCTCAACCTCGGGGCCGACGACTACATCACCAAGCCGTTCAGTCCGAAGGTGCTGGTCGCTCGCATTCGTGCGGTTCTGCGCCGCGCCCTTCCCTCACAAGTGGCGAAGGGGGTGGCCGACGGGGCAGGGGCCGTGGTCGAAATCCACGAACTCTTGATCGACCGTGGCCGGCACTCTGTGTCCGTAGCCGGCGAACCCATCGAGTTAACGGCAACAGAGTTTGACTTGCTGAATCTCTTGGCAGGCCAACCAGGTTGGGTCTTCACCCGCCGACAGATCATCGATAGTCTGCACGGCGTTGATTCTCCGACGACCGACCGGGCTGTCGACGTGCAGATTGTCGGCCTGCGAAGGAAGCTGGGATCGGCAGGCCAATACATCGATACCGTCCGGGGCGTCGGCTACCGCTTCAAGGAGTAACCAACGTGGCGCTGGACTGCCTTCGCCGGGACTTAACCGAATGCTAACACAGGACCCACATTCTGCTAACGGGGTGGGCGTAGAATCATCGTGGAATCCGTTGTGGATCGCGCTTTTGTCTTCTGCACTGGTTGTTCACCCTGTGGTCGAGAGCCGAAAGGAGAGTGGAGAATGAGCGGTCTGTCGAGTCGTTTGCGCCTGGCGGCGTTCTGGGGTCTGATGGCCGTGATCGCCGCGCAGCCGCGAGTGCAAGGTGCCGGCGTCGCAGCCGACTCCGGCATAAAGCCTTATGCGACGGTGTCGGGCATCTCCGGGAGTCTCAACAGCGTGGGGTCGGATACGCTGAATAACCTGATGACCTTCTGGGGAGAGTCGTTTCAGAAGCACTACCCCAACGTCAAGATGCAGGTCAAGGGCGAAGGCTCGGCGACGGCCCCGCCGGCGCTCACGGAGGGCAACGCCCAGCTTGGCCCGATGTCGCGGGAGATGAAGGACACGGAGCTCGACGCCTTCGAGAAGAAGCACGGCTACAGGCCGGCGCGGATCAGCGTCGCCCTGGACTGCCTGGCCGTATTCGTCCACAAGGACAATCCCGTGCAGGGCCTCACGTTGCAGCAGGTGGACGGCGTCTTCTCGCAGACGCGCAAGCGCAATGGTCCCGACGTCTCGACCTGGGGCCAGGTTGGCCTGACGGGCTCCTGGCAGAGGCTGCCCATCGGCCTCTACGGCCGGAACTCGGTCAGCGGCACCTATGCGTTCTTCAAGGAGCACGCGCTAATGAAGGGCGACTTCAAGGACAGCGTCAAGGAACAGCCCGGCTCTGCCGCCGTCGTCAACGGCGTATCGAAGGACAAAGGGGCCATCGGCTATTCCGGGATCGGCTACAAGACCGCCGACGTGCGCGCCATTCCCCTGTCCGAGAAGGCGGGGTCGCCCTTCGTCGAGCCGACGTTCGCGAATGCCCTTGCGGGCAAGTATCCCTTGGGGCGCGCCCTGTACATCTACGTGGCCAAGAAGCCCGGCGAGCCATTGCCGCCTCACGTGAGGGAGTTCATCAAGTTCGTGCTTTCCAGGGAAGGGCAGGAAATCGTCGTGAAGGACGGTTTTGGCCCGCTTCCCGCAAAGAGCATCGCATCGCAACTGAAGTTGCTTGAGGAATAGCGGTCGGTGCATACGATCAATAGGGCTTTGATCCGAAGAGCAAAACGCCGCGACAGGATCGCCCGCTGGGTTATTACTCTGGGTGGCGTGGTGGTCATCGCCGCGGTGGTCGCCATTCTGTTGCTGATCGTCTCCGTCACTTTCCCGTTGTTTCGCGGGGCCCGAGCCGAAATCACGTTGACGATCCCGCTGCCGGACCAGATCGCCGACAAAGCGGTCTTGTCGCTGGGAGTCGATTTGGTCCAATTGGACGACCGCGCCGGCGGCGATTCGCTGACGGCCTATATCCTGAGCAGCGACGGGACGTTCACGTTCCTCGATCTCTCTGAACCGGGAGAATCGCCCTCGCCCTCGCCGTCGGCCGGCTCCGCGGCCGGCTACAAGGTATTGGGACAGCACCGTGCCCGCGCGCCGGGCGCTGCGCCAGGACCGGCTATTCGTTTCTTCGAGCGGTTTGCCGGCTCCAAGTACTCGCTGCTCTGGTCGGACGGCTCCGTGTCGCTGGTCGAGGCCGAGCTGATCCCCCAGTTCGACAAGCTGGGGCAACGAAGCGTCAAACACGACCTCAAGACCCGGGTGAGTCTCCCGCCCGAACCCGGACCCCTGCCGGCTCAGGCGCTGTTGCGCTCGTCCGAGGGCGCGGTCACGTGCGTCAGGCTGTTGCCCGACAACCGGCTCTCCGTGACCCGGCGGGTCACGACCGCAAACCTGTTCGGCGAGACCGACACCACAAGTCACCAGTTGATGATCGACGAGGGCATCCCCGGCCCCATCGCCGCGATGACCATGGATACTGCGGGGAAGCTGCTCTACGTAGGCACCGCGAACGGATGCCTGGCGTACTGGGAGTTTGGTGACGACGGTCGGGTCGACTTCCACGAAGTGGTGCCGGCATTCCGCGACAAGCGGGCAGTGACCTCGCTGGCATTGGTCCACGGCGAGGTCTCACTGGCCGTAGGCGATGCGCAGGGCGAATTGACCACATGGTTTGAAATACGCAATGAATCGTCGCGCAAACTTCGCCAGAGTCGTTCTCTCTCCAAGCACGAGGAAGCCGTGTGCGACATCGTTCCTTCGGGCCGCGACAAGTCGCTGGCGAGCCTCGGCCGGGACGGCACGGTGCGGTTGGACTACGTGACGAGCGGGAGTCACTTGCTGACGCTGGCGGGCGACGAGCCCCTCGCCGCGATCGGCTACGCCCCCCGCGGCAACGCGATGATCGGTTTCGATCGCGGCAAGAAGCTGGTCGTCTGGCAGATCGACTGTCCCCACCCCGAGGTGAGCTGGGGGACGCTTTTCGGCAAGGTCCACTATGAGGGCTACGGCGAGCCGGCCTACAAATGGCAGACCACCGGCGACGAGCCCAAGTTCAGCCTGGTGCCGATCATCTTTGGCACGCTGAAGTCCACGTGCTACGCGATGCTGTTTGCGCTGCCGCTGGCGCTCTGCGCGGCGATCTATGTAAGCCATTTTACCACGCCCGGTTTCAAGCGCGCCATCAAGCCGATCGTGGAGATCATGGCCGCCGTGCCCACGGTGGTCATCGGGTTTCTCATTCTCTTATGGCTGGCGCCCCTGATGGGGAGGTGGCTCGTGGCTGCCTTTGCCGGCATGCTCACCATTCCGGCCGCGTTCGTCGCCTTCATGCTGTTGTGGCAGGGCTTGCGGAGGTACGACTGGGCAAAGCGGGTTGAGCACGGCTACGAGTTCCTGGTCCTCGTGCCCGTGATCCTTCTCGGCGGCGCCGTGGCCGTTTGGGCGGCGGGTCCGCTGGAAGCCCTGTTGTTCGACGGCAACCTCCCCCAGTGGCTGTTCGACGCCACGCGGAAGCCGTACGACCCGCTGAACAGCCTGGTGGTTGCCTTGGGCCTGGGATTCGCCGTCATTCCCATCATCTTCTCGATATCCGAAGACGCTTTGTCAGACATTCCCTATAACCTGACGGCTGCTTCGCTGGCCCTCGGCGCCAGCCGCTGGCAGACCCTTTGGCGCGTGATCCTGCCGTCGGCCAGTCCGGGTATCTTCGCCGCCACGATGATCGGCTTCGGGCGGGCCGTGGGCGAGACGATGATCGTGTTCATGGCTACGGGCAACACGCCGCTCTTGGACCTGAGCCCCTTTAACGGCTTCCGCACCCTTTCGGCCAACATTGCCGTCGAGATTCCAGAGGCGCCGGTCAATGGGACCCTCTATCGAGTCCTCTTTCTATGTGCAGTGCTCCTGTTTCTGCTGACCTTCCTTCTGAACACCGCGGCCGAAGTGGTTCGCCAGCGTCTCCGCAAGCGGTACGGCCGGTACTAGCCTCGGGGCGACGGCCGAAGCGCTTCTGGCGGCAGGGCGAACCCTTCGTCTGGGCGACGGGCGCTGCGCTGACGTTTACGCTCTCACTGACTTTCGCGCTGTTGGCCGTGGTCTTGGTCAATGGCCTTGGCGTTCTCTGGCCCACGGCCGTCGCCGAAGTCGTATTGGCCGACGGACAAAGGCTCCTCGGCGAAGAGTTGGAGAGTGCAGTCAACCCGGACACAGGCACAGAGAGTGCCAAGTTCAAAGTCGGCAATGCGGAGGATGGTCCCGCCTTCCAGTGGGTCGATAAGGCTGCGATTCGCGAGAAATCCTATCCTGCCGAAGCGTTCGTCTTGGAACGGGTTGCCAACATGAATTACCACGGCTTCCTGCGGGAGTTGGTGATCCCCGGATTGGAGGTGCCCTCCGAAGGCACCTTGCAGGAGCGGCTCGCTGCCGCGATTGCCGCGGCAAGGGAGCAGTACGCCCGTGAGGTGAAACCAGTTCAGGTGGAACAGTCCGCGGTTGCCAACGAACTCAAGAACCACGTCAAGTACCAGATTCTCCACGTCAACTATGAGAAGAAACAACTCTTGGCGAAGGGTTATGCTGCGGACTCGCGCGAAATCGCTGGCCTCGATGATCGACTCACCGAACTTTGCGCCGACGAAGACCGCCTGAAGCAGCAGTCCGACGCCCTGACTGCGGTCATGGCGCAACGCGAAGCAGAGTTGCGCAAGAATGTGGCCGTGTTTGTCGACGCGGCGGGCCGCGCGAAGTCTATCGCACTGCTCAACATCGTCCGCTTCTACTGTCCCAATCAAATGGGGATCGCGGCCAAGCTGGGCCATTATGCTATGAAGGTTTGGGACCTGTTGGCCACCGATCCTCGCGAGTCCAACCAAGACGGCGGACTTTTCCCGGCCATCTTCGGCACGGTGCTCATGGTCTTCCTCATGGCGGCTTTTTGTTTTCCGCTAGGGGTGCTTTCCGGCATCTACCTGGGCGAATATGCGAGAGAAGGACCGCTGGTACGGTTGGTGCGAATCGCCGTCAACAACCTTGCCGGGATTCCGTCGATCGTCTACGGCATTTTCGGCTTGGGGTTCTTTATCTACCTTGTGGGCAGCCGACTCGATCATTGGATGTATCCCGAACGCATCGATGCCGGCGAACCGGTCTTCGGGCAGGGCTGTATTCTCTGGGCCAGCCTTACACTCGGGCTGCTGACGATCCCCGTGGTGATCGTTTCGACCGAGGAGGCGTTGCGGGCGATCCCACGCGGCATTCGCGAGGGTTCCTACGCCCTAGGGGCCACCAAGTTGCAGACGCTGGTGCGAGTGCTCATTCCTATGGCTTCCCCGGGGATGATGACCGGCTTCATTCTAGCTATGGCCCGCGCCGCTGGCGAAGTGGCCCCGCTGATGATAACCGGTGCGGTGAAGAATGCGCCTGTCCCGTTCGACGGCACGTTCCCTTTTCTTCACCTGGATCGGCAATTTATGCACTTGGGCTTCCACATCCTCGATATTAGCTGCAAGTCGCCCAACGTCGAAGCCACCAAGCCGATGGTCTACGTGACGACGCTGCTTCTCCTTCTGATTGTACTTGCCATGAGCAGCCTGGCCATATACCTGCGCAATCGGATGCGGAAGCGATACCAGTTGCGCACGATTTGAAAGAGACTGTGTACTGTCACATGCAACTTGACGTTCAGAAAACGATTGTCAGAAGACCTGCCATGAACCATCCGCCCGAACGAGTGGTCCGAACGGTCCTTGAGGTTCCCCCCGACAGCGCGGCAGCCTTTCAGGGTCCTGCGCCGGCGGTTCCGCCGGGCTGCGAAATTCGGGACCCGATTGTCCGCTGTGACCACGTTCACCTGTATTACGGCACCGCGCCGGCCTTGAAGGATATCTCCTTGGACTTTCCGCGGCACGAGGTGACGGCGCTGATTGGCCCATCGGGTTGCGGCAAGTCGACGTTTCTCCGCTGCTTGAACCGAATGAACGACCTCATCGACGACGTTCGCACCACGGGGCGCATCGAGTTCGATGGCCAGGACATCAATGACAAGACGCTCGACGTAATCGAACTCCGCCGGCGCATAGGAATGGTCTTCCAAAGGCCCACCCCGTTCCCTAAGTCGATCTACGAGAATGTCGCCTACGGTTTGCGGATCGCCGGCATCCGTCAAAAAAGTGTACTCGACGAAGTGGTGGAAAAGAGCCTTCGCCGAGCGGCCCTCTGGGACGAGGTGAAAGATCGCCTCCACGACTCGGCGCTAGGGTTCTCCGGCGGCCAACACCAGCGACTTTGTATCGCCCGTACCATCGCCGTCAATCCCGAGATCATCCTCATGGATGAACCCTGTTCGGCGTTAGACCCGCGATCGACCACGCGGATCGAAGACCTCATCGGGCAATTGCGTGGCGAGTACACCATCATCACCGTTACCCACAACATGCAGCAGGCCGCGAGGGTCTCCGACTGGACGGCCTTCCTCTACGAAGGCGTGCTGGTCGAGTTCGGGCTGACCACCAAGTTGTTTACCAACCCGACGAAGAAGGAGACCGAGGACTACATTACTGGACGCTTTGGGTAGAGAGGAATGCCATGCAAACAGTTGCCCCATCGCTTACTGCGTCGGAAAACCAGTTGCCCATTGAGCGATTCAAGAGCATCCTCTGGCTCTACGATCACGACGCCGGGGGACCGCCGGCCCTTGAACGGGTGGTGACCGTGGCGAAGAAGCACGGGGCACAACTGACAGTCGTCGAGGTGCTGGAGAACTTGCCCCGCGATCTTCGCCGGCTGGTTGCCGTAATTCGCCCCATACTCATTGAGGACCCCGAGGAGGCCGTTATCCGGGAGCGGAGAAGACAACTGGAACATGCTCTCGAACGCATCCGCGAGCAAGGCGTTCCGGGGCACATCCGAGTCTCCATCGGAACACCCTTGCGGGAGCTTACACGCGAGGTGGTTCAGTGCGGACACGATTTGGTGATGCTGACCGCAGCGAGCAAGTCCGGTTTCAAGGAGCGGTTTCTCGGAACTACCTCCGTGCATCTGCTGCGCGAGTGCCTATGCCCAGTCTGGGTGATGAAGGGAACACGGCGGGAACGATGTGAGAGGATTCTGGCTGTCGTAGAGGCACACCCCGACGATGAGGAGCAGGTGAAACTGGCCGGCAGAATCACGGCGTTCGCGGGCTTCTTGGCGCGACTGGAGCAAAGCGACTTGCACGTGCTCTCCCTGCGGACGACAGAGCAGGGGCCTCCGGCGGTGTCATTGATAGCACAAGCGGTTCAAGAGAAACAGATTGAACTTGTCATTATGAGTACCAGTTGCTCAACCGGCATCCCGTCCCTTTTTGCTCGCAGCACTGCTGAAAAGGTCCTTCAACGTCTCGACTGTTCACTGTTGGCCGTCCCTTCAGATCACGTTTTCCCACCAATCGAAGTCTAGTGGCTATCACCTATTCGGAGCTTTGTTGCCTGTGAACCTTCTGTTAGAAAAGGCGCGATGATGTCGGTACACTTACAGCGAGAAATCGCCTTTTTGAAGAAGCAAGTTCTGTCTTTGTGCGCGATCGTTGAAGACCAGGTGGAAAAGGCCATCCGCGCACTGGTGGAACGGGACGAAGCACTGGCCTCCGAGGTGGAACGCAAAGATGCCGAGATCGACCAGCGCGAAATCGAGGTTGAAGAAGAATGTCTGAAAACCCTGGCACTTCATCAACCGGTAGCCGTGGACCTCCGCCTGATCGTCGCGGTCCTCAAGATCAACAATGACCTTGAACGGATCGGCGACTTGGCGGTGAACATTGCCCGAAAAGCGACAGCTCTCGCGGCTGAGCCTCCCCTGGAGGTTTCTTTTGACATCGCCGACATGTGGACGAAGACCCAGGCCATGCTACGCGACAGCATCGACGCCCTGGTCAATGTCGATGTCGGGCTTGCCGAAGCCGTCTGCGCCCGGGACGATGAAATCGACCAGATGAAACACGAGATGCGACTCCAGATCGAGGAGACAATCCGCCAGCATCCCGACCGGACCCAAGCCTTCCTGCGCCTGCTGGCCGCATCCCGTAACCTTGAACGTATCGCCGACTGCGCGACCAACATCGCGGAAGACGTAATCTACATGGTGGAAGGCAGAATTGTCCGCCACAGGGCAACGTAACAACAACGGGCGTTCGCAAGGTTTTGTTGCGTGCGGGAGCACCATGTATTCCGGCCAGTCGAGCGATGGGGCACCCTACCACCCCGTCGTTGCGAATGGTAAAATACGGCGAGAAGTACACTTCACGAAAACCGGCCTTGGCGGTGTAGACGGATGGCCCACGAGAGAGTTTTGGTTGTCGAGGACGAGGAAGAGATCCAGGAACTGATCGCCTATAATCTCGCCAAGGAGGGCTACCAGGTGGCCCGTACTGGTTCCGGCGAGGATGCCTTGAGGCAGGTACGTTCCGAGTTGCCCAACCTCATCTTGCTCGACCTTATGCTGCCCGGCATCGATGGCCTGGAAGTCTGTCGGAGATTGAAGCGAGACCCTGCCACCCAGGCCGTTCTGATTGTGATGCTCACCGCCAAAGGGGAAGAGGCCGATGTCGTCACGGGTCTGGAATTGGGGGCGGACGACTACATCACCAAGCCGTTCAGCCCCAGGGTGCTAATCGCCAGAATCCGGGCTGCCTTGCGAAGAAAGGCAGCCGTGCCGATTGACGACACTGCGACCGTTCGTATCCACGACGTAGTAATTTGCCCCGGACGCCACGAGGTGTTGGTGAACAACAAGCCCATCCAGCTTACCGCAACCGAGTTCCGCGTGCTCCACATTTTGGCTCGCCGACCCGGTTGGGTTTTTACACGTTATCAGATTGCCAACTTGGTTCACGGCGGTGACCACATCGTAACCGACCGTTCAATCGACGTACAAATTGTGGGCCTGCGACGAAAGCTAGAATCGGCGGGCCGATACATCGAAACAATTCGTGGCGTCGGATATAGGTTCAAGGAATAGCGAGCGATGCGCAAAAAGCGGCTGCTTTGGCAGCTTTATCCCTCCTACCTGCTGGTCACGCTGGCTTCGCTGGTGGTGGTTACCTGGTACGCTTCCTCGGCTTTGCGGCAGTTCTACATCGACCGGACCCTAGCCGATCTGGAAGCCCGGGCGCTGCTGGTCGAACAACAGGTTCGCGCGGGATTGGCTCAGAAGGAGTTTCCTCAACTCGATGCCCTGTGCAAACAACTGGGCCAGAAGGCATCCACCCGGATTACGGTTGTCCTTCCCAGCGGCAAGGTCGTCGCTGATAGCGAGGAATCACCAGGAATCATGGAGAACCACGCCGACCGGCCGGAGATCATCGAGGCGCTGGCCGGCGGCACCGGCAAAGCCGAGCATTACAGTCACACGCTCCACGAAGGCAGGATGTACGTGGCTATTCCCGTGGGAGATGCGGGCGCAATCCTTGGCGTCTTGCGGACATCAATCCCCATGACCATGTTTGACCAGACGCTACGGACCGTCCAGCTTCGCATTGCCGCAGGCGGACTTCTTGTGGCCGTGCTAGTGGCCGCCGTCAGCCTGCTGTTCTCGCGCCGCATCAGCCGGCCACTTGAAGAACTCAGAGGTGGCGCGGAACGCTTCGCCCGGGGCGAACTCACGTACAAGCTTCCCATTGCCGACTCGCAGGAGATTGGCTCCCTAGCGGAGACTCTGAACCAAATGGCCGTAGAACTGAACGATAAGATCGGCGACGTGATTGGGCAACGGAACGAACGAGACGCGATCCTCTCCAGCATGGTCGAGGGTGTCGTTGCCGTAGATACCCAGGAACGCCTGATCCGCATGAACCAGGCCGCCGCCTGTCTGATCGGAGTCGATTCCAAAGCGGCGGCGGGCCGGACCCTGCAAGAGGTTATTAGGAACCCCGAACTTCAGCAACTTGCAGCCCGTGTACTTGCGTCCCACGAGCCTCTTGAGGACGAAATCGTGCTGCGCCACAATGGAGAACGCTACTTGCAGGTTCAGGGCACCATACTCCGGGATGCACGCAACCAGCCGATTGGGATGCTTCTGGTCTTGCACGACGTGACGAGGTTGAAAAGATTGGAGAAGGTTCGACGGGATTTCGTCGCCAACGTCTCTCACGAACTACGGACACCGGTTACATCGATCAAGGGGTTCGTGGAAACGCTGCTGGATGGTGCTATGCACAGCCCCGACGAACTAAAGCGGTTCTTGCATATTGTGGCTTCGCAGACTGATCGGCTGAATGCAATCCTTGAAGACCTGCTGACACTTTCGCGAATTGAGCAGGAGGAAGAGAACGCTGAAATCGTGCTCTCACCGGGGCCAGTCAAGAACGTGTTGGATGCCGCGATGCAGGTTTGCCAGATGAAGGCTGCCGAGAAGGATATCCGCGTGGAACTGACCTGCGACAACGATCTCCAGTCGCCGATGAATGCGCCCCTGCTGGAGCAGGCAGTCATCAATCTCATTGACAATGCCATCAAATATAGCCCACCCGACCAGACGATCCATGTAGTGGGGATGCGATCAGATGCCGAGGTGGTGATCGAGGTTCGCGACTACGGCTGTGGCATTAGCCGGGAGCATTTGCCGCGGATCTTCGAGCGATTCTATCGAGTCGACAAGGCACGAAGCCGGAAACTCGGCGGTACGGGCTTGGGCCTGGCAATCGTCAAACATATTGCCCAGGCCCACGGCGGCCGAGTAACTGTGGAGAGCACCGTCGGCCAGGGCAGCAAGTTCTCCATCCACCTGCCCCTTCCGCGAACCTAAGTTTGCATAGGTTTCCCATTCCGGGTACTCATGCGGCAACCACGTCAGAGAGACCGCCACGGCGAGCACGTGAATCAGGAACCAGAGAATCGAGAAGGTCTCGATGCCCGGCTGGCCCCCTACCCGTTGGCCGGCTCGGCTACAATGAGGGTGTGTCGGTGCTGGAGCCAGCCCAGCAATGCCGCGTCGAAGACCCGGCCGAACCGTCCCCGAAGCACCTTTCCAGGCGGAAGCGAAGCCCAACGCTCATGCAGGGATGGCCGGCATTGTCAGGCATTCTCGACGGCCAGACGTGTTGGACACCGGCGGTGCCGGTAGGCAATATCCTGGCCAGCGGGTCTGCACGCCGGCAACCTGCTCGACGCCCTATGCCCTATGCGAAGAGCGGAAGGACAATTGCCGACAAGGGCCGAAGAGTCGAGAAGGTCAGTTGCCTACGCCCCCGGCGGGCCACCGCGTCACGGCAGCGCCGGCCTTGACCGCCCGGCAACCATCGGCTCTAATTCTGGGGTGGGGTGCCTTGGACGAAGGCGAGAATCAGGCGTCGGATGGCCGGCGCGAGGGACGCGGCACCGCGTCGGAAAAGTTCTACTGGCGTCCAGTCGCCCCGACTCGCGAAAGCCCTTCGTGAAGGAGGGCTTTCGGCGTTTCTTGGGCAACGTGCGCGGCTTCCGTGAACTTTGCCGGCAGAAAGCTGGCGAGTTTGCGCTGCCTTTTCGGGCGGCTTGCTGCGCAACCGGCGCGAGGAATCCATTTGCGCTGGAAATCCCGATTACGGACCTTGATTCTTCTTCGGAAGGGACTATAAAAGCAGACCGGTCGGCGAGCGCGCCAATTCTGAAGTCAGGTTGGCTCGCGCCGGACCGCTCACACAAGCGCGGAGGTTGGAGTTGCACGGAGGCGACAAGTGCTGGGGAATCCCTCGCCGGCGTCGCCGGCGAGTCCGTCGCGTCGCGAAGAGCCCAGAATTCACTTGGAGCCCCGTTCTATGTTCGCTCGATCTGCTTTCCGTGGCCGCCGTGGAAAAGAGCGGCCTGCTTTAGCGAGCCGTTTGCATTTGGAGGCCCTCGAAGACCGGACCTTGTTGAGCGGCGGCGGGTTGGCATCGCTCGCGGACCTCAGTGCCCTCGCAATCGATCCCTGCGCCTACGATCCCTCGGCGATCCTGGTCCGGTTTCGCTCGGAAGCCGTCGGCCTCTCCGCGGCCACGCAGGCGTTGACCGCCGCGGACCTCCCAATCGCCGCAGACATCCTCAGCGGGACGCAGATCGAGCGGGCATTCCGCGTGGTCCCCGGGCTGCAAAGGGTGCAGCTCTCAGGCGGCGTGGCCGTGGATGCCGCGCTGGCGGCCTACCGCGCCGATCCCCGCGTGTTGTATGCCGAGCCCGACTATCGCGTCCACTTGACGATCTCTCCGAACGATCCGCAGTTCGCCTCCCAATGGGCCCTGCAGAACGTCGGCCAGACCGGCGGGAAACTCGATGCCGACATCGATGCGCCCGAGGCGTGGGACGTCACCACCGGCAGCAGCAGCACCATCGTGGCCGTGATCGACACCGGCGTGGACTACACCCATCCGGACCTGGCCGCCAACACGTGGGTCAACGCCGCCGAGCTCAACGGAACGCCGGGCCGGGACGACGACGGCAACGGCTACGCGGACGACCTCTACGGCTACGACTTCGTCAACCACGACGGCAACCCGATGGACGACCACAATCACGGCACCCACGTGGCCGGCACGATCGGTGCCGCGGGCAACAACGGCGTCGGCGTGGCAGGGATCAACTGGCACGTGCGGATCATGGCCCTCAAGTTCCTCGACGCCAGCGGCAGCGGCTCGACCAGCGACGCCATCGAGGCCCTCAACTATGCCGTGGCCAACGGGGTCAAGGTCTCCAACAACAGTTGGGGCGGCGATCCCTACTCCCAGGCCCTCTACGACGCCGTCCGCAACGCGCGGGACGCCGGCCACGTCTTCGTCACCGCGGCGGGCAACGGGAACATTTTCGGGATCGGCCAAAACAACGACGCCGCTCCGTTCTACCCCGCCTCGTACGATCTGGACAACATCGTCGCGGTCGCCGCCACGGACCACAACGACAACCTGGCCGTCTTCTCCAACTACGGGGCCGCCGGCGTGGACCTGGCCGCCCCCGGCGTGAACATCCTCAGCACGACCCGCAACAACACCTACGGCTCCTCCAGCGGCACGTCCATGGCCACGCCGCACGTTGCCGGCGCGCTGGCCCTGGTCCGCGATCTGCACCCCGATTGGACCTACCGGCAGGCGATCGACCAGGTGCTCGGCACCGTAGACCCGGTCCCTGCCCTTCAAGGCAAGACCGCCAGCGGAGGACGGCTCAACCTCGCCGCCGCAGTCACGCCGGATACCGCTGGACCGCAGATCATCGCCCAATCTCCCTCGGGCGATCTCTTGGACCCGGTGAGCAGCCTGCGCGTGACGTTCAACGAAGCGATCGACCTTGGCACCTTCACCACCGACGACGTTGCGGGTTTCGCCGGCCCGGCCGGACCGATCGCCGTGACCGGCGTGAGCCCAGTCCCGGGCACAGCCAACCGGCAGTTCGACGTGACCTTCGCCACCCAATCCGCGCCGGGGTCCTACAGCCTGGTCATTGGGCCGCTGGTCTACGACCGCGCCGGCAAGCCCATGGATCAGAACAACAGCGGAACACCCGGGGAAATCCCCGGCGACCAGTTCATTGCCAAGTTCGCCTTGCGCCAGGCCGTGGCCCGGTATGACTTCGGGACGTCCATCTCGCCGGTCGCTCAGAACTACACCCGAGTGACCTACAACGACAGGTACACCACCGCGTTGGGTTTCGGCTGGCAAAGCGGGCTGGTCTCGTCGCTGGACCGGGGCACGGGGTCGGCCCTGACCCGGGATTTCTGCTACGCCGGCACGGCGACTTTTGCCAAGGACTTGCCCAACGGAAACTACGACCTGACCGTGACGCTGGGCGATGCCATGCAGGCCCACGACCTGATGGGGGTGTTCCTGGAGGGGATGCAGGTGGACGCGGTTTCCACGGCCGGAGGGCAGTTCTACGTCAAGACGTACTCAGTCAATCTCAGCGACGGGCAGTTGACCCTGCTGCTAAAGGACTTGGGCGGCACCGACGCTTATGTGATGATCAACGCCCTAGACATCGCCGTCGGTGGGCCGGACACCACCGGACCGCAGGTCCGCGAAGCCAGCCCCACCGGCACGGCCATCGGCCCCGTGGACCGGATCACGCTGACGTTCAACGAGGCCATCGCGGACGGGAGCTTTACTGTTGCGGACGTGGTAAGCCTGACGGGCCCCGGCGGCGCGATCGCTCCCACGGGGATCAACAAGCTCACTTCCAACCAGTACGAGGTGCTGTTTACCCCGCAGAACGTGGCCGGGAGCTACAGCCTCACGGTGGGCCCGGACATCACGGATGTAGCGGGCAACCCCATGGATCAGGACGGCGACAAGACCAGCGGCGAGGTCCCGGACGACCAATACGCCATCAGCTTCACCTTGCAGCCGGGGCCGACCTACGTGGCCCGGTACGATTTCGGGACGTCCATCTCGCCGGTCGCGCAGAACTACAGCCGGGTGACCTATGCCGACAAGTATACCACCGCGTTGGGTTTCGGCTGGCAGAGCGGGCTGGTCTCGTCGCTGGACCGGGGTACGGGGTCCGACCTGACCCGGGACTTCAACTACGCCGGCACGGCGACCTTTGCCAAGGACTTGCCCAACGGCAACTACGACGTGACCGTGACGCTGGGCGATGCCATGCAGGCCCACGACCTGATGGGGGTCTATCTGGAAGGGATGCAGCTCGACACCGTGACCACGGCCGGGGGACAGTTCTTCGTCAAGACGTACTCGGTCAACCTCAGCGACGGGCAATTGACGCTCTTGCTCAAGGATTTGGGCGGCACAGACGCCTATGTGATGATTAACGCCCTGGACGTGGCCGTCGGCGGGCCGGACACCACCGGACCGCAGGTCAGGGAGGCCAGTCCGACGGGCACGGCCACCGGACCCGTGGACCGGATCGCTTTCGTCTTTAACGAGGCCATCGCGGACGGGAGCTTCACCGTTGCCGACGCGGTAAGCCTGACCGGCCCCAGCGGTGCGATTGTCCCCACGGGGATCAATAAGCTCAGCCCCAACCAGTACGAGGTGCAGTTTGCCCCGCAAAACGTGGCCGGGAGCTACGGCCTCACGATCGGCCCGGAGATCGCGGACCTGGCGGGCAACCCTATGGACCAGGACGGCGACAAGACGGGTGGCGAGGTCCCGGACGACCAGTACACCGTGAGCTTCACCTTGCAGCCTGGGCCGACCTACGTGGCCCGCTACGATTTCGGGACGTCCATCTCGCCGGTCGCTCAGAACTACACCCGAGTGACCTACAACGACAGGTACACCATAGCGCTGGGTTTCGGCTGGCAGAGCGGGCTGGTCTCGTCGCTCGACCGGGGCACGGGGTCGGCCCTGACCCGGGACTTCAACTACGCCGGCACGGCGACCTTTGCCAAGGACTTGCCCAACGGCAACTACGACGTGACCGTGACGCTGGGCGATGCGATGCAGGCCCACGACCTGATGGGCGTCTATTTGGAGGGGATGCAGGTGGACACGGTCTCCACGGCCGGAGGGCAGTTCTACACCAAGACCTATTCGGTCGGCGTCGGCGACGGCCAGTTGACGCTGCTGTTGAAGGACCTGGGCGGCAAAGATGCCTACGTGATGATCAACGCCCTGGACGTGGCCCTGGGCGGGCCGGATACCACGGGACCCCAGGTCAGAGAGGCGAGCCCGACCGGCACGGCCATCGGGCCCGTGGACCGGATCACACTGACGTTCACCGAAGCCATCGCCGACGGGAGCTTCACCGTTGCCGACGTGGTAAGCCTGACGGGCCCCGGCGGCGCGATCCCGCCAACCGGAATCAACAAGCTCAGCCCGAATCAGTACGAGGTGCTCTTTGTCCCGCAGAATGTCGCGGGGACCTTCAGCCTTGCGGTGGGCCCCGACATCGCGGACCTGGCGGGCAACGCCATGGACCAGGACGGCGACAAGACCTGCGGCGAGGTCCCGGACGACCAATACACCACCACCTTCACCTTGCAGCCGGGGCCGACCTACCTGGCCCGGTACGATTTCGGGACGTCCATTTCGCCGGTGGCGAAGGGCTACACCCGGGTGACCTACGCCGACAAGTACACCAGCGCGCTGGGTTTCGGCTGGCAGAGCGGGCTGGTCTCGTCGCTGGACCGGGGCACGGGGCCGGACCTGACCCGGGACTTCTGCTACGGCGGCACGGTGACATTTGCCAAGGACTTGCCAAACGGCAACTACGACGTGACGGTGACGCTGGGCGACGCGATGCAGGCCCACGACCTGATGGGGGTATTCCTGGAGGGGGTGCAGGTAGACACAGTGACCACGCCCGGGGGACAGTTCTTCGTCAAGACGTACTCCGTCAATGTAAGCGACGGGCAGTTGACGCTGCTGCTCAAAGACCTAGGGGGCACCGATGCCTACGTGATGATCAACGCCCTGGAGATCGCCGTCGGCACCCAGGGCGCGGCTGCCGCGTCCGTGGCGGGCAGCGGTCTCCCGCTCCAGCCGGCCGGCGGTCCGAGCTCCGTCCGGCCGTCGCGGGATGCACTCCTGCTGGCGATTTTGGCTGAAGACCAGGCCTCGTGGAGTGCTCCAGCGAGAAGGCACGCCCCTATTCTCTCGGCCGGGGTCTGCGGCGTCGCGGCGCACGACTTGTTCTTCGTCGATCTTGGGCAGAGCGAGGGTGGATTCTGACCCCTACCGGGCTCTGCTCCGGGCCGACACGGCCCGGCTCTGCTCCGGGCCGACACGGCCCGGCTCTGAACCCTGAACCCTCGCGTCACGCCGGGACCGGCCGGTCCATCAGGACCATGCCGGCCACCGTGAGGCACACACCGGCCACCAGGGCGGGGCTGGATGCCTCCTGGAAGAACAGGAGTCCTGCGACCGCCGCCATCGCCGCCTCGGATGCCGTCACCACGTTGGCGTGGACGATCGTCGTCATCTGGAGCCCTTTGATGATCGCCAGGTAGGCGATCAGGTTCAGAAGGCCGCAAAGCAGCATCAAGAGGAAGTCCGACAGCGGCGTCGCGAGGAGTTCTGAAACCCCGTACGTCCAGAGGCACAACGGCCCCAGCACGATGGCCCCCATCGCCGGGATCAGCATCGCCAGCAATCCCAGCGAAACCCCGCGAGTGGCCGAATGGCGGATGGCCAGGCTCAAGGTCCCGAAAACGACGCCTGCCACGCACGCCAGGGCCACGGCCAACGCGATCCAAAAGGCTCCGTGGGTCACGGAGGCACTCGCCCCGGCCGATCCGTTGGCGTTTCCCGCGCCCAGGCTGAGGAAGATCACGGACGCAATCATGGCCGCGATCGCCACGGCCGACTGCATCGAGACCCGCTCGCGAAGGAAAAACCAGCCCAGGGCCGCGCTGGCGATCAAGGTCACGCCCAGCGCCGCCGGGATGGTGATCGCCAGCCCCACGACGCTCATGGCCCAGAAAAGCGGCAGGTTTCCCGCCAAATGCGTCAACAAGCCCACCGCCGCCAAGGCCAGGAGCGTTCGCTTCCCGGGCCATACTCCCTCCCCTCGGCCCGCACGCCACAACAGCCACGGGCCGACCAGCAGGACGGCCACCGACTCCTTGACGAATAGGACCCAGATCAGAGGGTTTCGGGCTTGCAGCGTCTGCACGCAGATGTTGGCCGCCGTATAGCCCAGCGCGGCGACGGTGCAGCAGCCCGTGCCCAGAAGGAGCGGGTTGAGTCCGAAGGTGCAAGCGGGAGGGTTGGGGAGAGGTGGGTCGTTCCGAGACATCCGATCCATTGTAAGAGCCCTTTCTCGCCATTGCCAGGAGTGGCTTTTCGTTTGCACGGCACGCCGCGGCGCACTACAACAGGGGCCGGAAAAGGTGACAGGCACCTTTTGTGCGAAGCAGGGCACCGACCGAAGGTTGGTCGCGGGCCTTTCAGGTAAAAGGTGCCTGTCACCTTTTCCGGCCGCGCGACCGTCCCAGTGAGGAGCCATCCAAATGCGTGCGAAAGACCCTGAACCCGGGGAAGAGGCCGCACCCCTGCGGCGGACCTTGGTCGTCAAGCCAATCTTCACGTATCCGCTGCCGGCGCGTCAGCACCAGACGAGCTGGCGGGCCTGGGGCGGGATCCAGACCGAGGACGACGCCAGCCAAGAAGCGGCTCACATCCAGCGGGAACTGGAGCAACTCAAGGCCGTGGCCGACTTCCCCGTCGAGTTTCTGCCGCTGGCCAAGGTCCGCGGCGCGGGGCAACTGGCCGCCGTGGAGGACATTGCCAAGGCCGATGCCCTCTTGTTCTACTCCGCCGGCGACGGGGCCGGCGACCTGACGGCCGAGGTCAACTGGGTGGACAAGCTGGGCAAGGACACGATCTTCTTCGTCCGCCACCGCTCGGGTCCGCTCTACTACTGGTATGAAGGGGCCTCCGCCCGATTTCACCGGCAGCACACCGATCTTCAGGCCACCAAGACCATCCGCTGCGAGGACACGGTGGTCGATCGCATCGACGAAGTCCTCTGGCGCCTGCGGGCTCTGTGCGGGTTGCGGGCAACCATCGGGAGCCGGATCGTGGTGGTCGGGTGGCCCGAGCTCTCGGGCTGGCCCTCGGAAGAGACGATGGACCAGGTCCGCCGGCTTTGGAAGCTCGACCTCCAGACGGTCTCGTACGAAGCGCTCGGCAAGCTCATCCGCGCCGCCCGCGGAGACCAGAAGGCCGTGGACCTGGCCCGCCGCCGTGCCGAGGCGTATCTCAAGCTTCCCCAAACCAAGCTGGAAACCGACGTGCGGTTCGTCCAGCGGGCCTTCTTGCTGGAGCAGATTCTCCGCGGGCTGATGCAGCGGGCCGACTGCCGGGCGATCACCGTGGCCGGCTGCATGTCGGCCGTCATTCCGATCGCAGAGACTACGGCCTGCCTGTCGCTAAGCACGCTCAACGACGCCGGCTACCTCGCCTTGTGCGAGGCCGATTTCGAGGCCATCCCTGCCACCATGCTCTTGGGGAACATCTCGGGCCGGCCGACCTTTATGAACGCCCCCACGTTTCCCCACGAGGGGATCATCACGCTGGCCCATTGCACTGCCCCGCGGAAAATGGATGGGAATCGTCTGGCGCCCGTGCGGATCATGACGCACTTCGAGTCCGACTATGGCGCCGCCCCGAGAGTCGAGATGCCGGCCGGCCAGAAGGTCACGATGGTCGTGCCGGATTTCGCCTCGAAGCGATTCCTCGGGCTCTCGGGCGAGATCGAGTCGAACCCGACCGGCGCGATCTGCCGCACGCAGCTCGACGTCCGCTTCAAGGCCCCGAGCCTTCTGGTCGCCGAGCGAATGCCGGGCTACCGCTGGGTGCTCGTTTACGGCGACTACCTCCGCGAGACCGGCTACGCGCTGCGGCGAGTGCCGATCGAGTGGGATTGCCTGGGGTAGGGTTCAGGGTTCGG